>NZ_DBHIXN010000033.1:0-23351 GCF_057270615.1 Leptotrichia sp. | reverse complement strand
TCTGTATTATACTCATCTCTTATTCCAAATGCCTTGATCTTGTTGTTTTGTTTAGATGGATTTCTCCAATCATGTTTCAAGTATTTGAACTCTTTGTCTAATAAATTTCCTGTTGTATTGATTCTTTGTTGTACGTTTGCGTATTGGTGTCCCATCATTTCATCGAAAGCTTGATATAATAAGATTTCTTCATTGTTTCCGATACTGTTTAATTTTTGGAATAATTGATTTTCTCTTGTTCCAAGTGCTTCTACTCCATATCTTTGTTCTAGTCCATCTGCAAAGTTATACGTGTCAGTTACTTTAGTTGGCGTTACCTTGCTGTTTGATGTCCATTCCGTATATGGAATTTTAGCCATATAAACATTTGCTATTGCTCCTGTACTCGGATCTAATGTTACTGTTGAAGTCCAAGTCAAACTTCCTGAATACACATTCCAAGTAGAAACTCCTCCAGTTTTTATTACATTGTTATATTGATCTAATATTTTTGAATTTCCTGAAATTTGAATATATTTACTTACCGTGCTTCTGGCAGCTTCCGCTCCTATTATCAGATCAGCTTCTGAAGTTAAAGCTCCTAAATTGTTAATAGCATTTGTATAGTCAACACCTGAAGTATTAACATAAAGACCTATGCTTGATGCATCTACTGAAATTTTATTTTGCTGAGTCGTTGTTACTAAAGTCGGTGTTTGTGGCACGCCATTTAATGTAATAGTTGCTGTTTGAGCTCCAGAAGGTGCAGTTATTAACACACCTCCAATTGTTTTTGTAGTTGGCTTGTTGCTGGAATCATTAACCTGCACGCTTCCAGAACCTGATACGTTAATTGTACCATAGTTTGCTATTATTCCACCTTTTAAGTAAACTCCGGCCGCACCTGTACCATTCAAATTAATAGAACCATTATTTGTTAAAGTTGAACCTTTTCCTAATACAACTCCGACAGGATTTAGCAATCCAGAAACTCCAGTTGAAATTGTACCATTGTTTACTGCTTTGGCTTCAGCTTCAACATACATTCCTATTGCTCCATTTTTATTTAGTATGATATTACCGTTATTTGTTGCAACACTTCCTTTTCCGCTTGCATACATACCAATACTGTTTTTACCATTTACATTTATAGTTCCATCATTTATGATATTACCAGTATCTGTCGTTGAATAACCAGCAGCCATACCTATCCCATAAAGGCTGTTAGTTGTGTCTGAATCTCCAACTGTTATAATTCCTGTATTTCTGGCATTTCCACCTTTTATGCTATAAATTCCAATATTTCCTACTCCATTTGAAAAATCTATATTTCCAGAGTTTAAAACATTTCCAGCTGCATAAATTCCATAATTTTTACCTGGATTAGATGTTCCGGCTGCTTTTATATTTGTTGTATTATTAATTGAAGAAGTATTATCGTTTGAATAAATATATACAGCATCTCCGTTTAAATTTGCATCAGAAACTGTACTTGACACACTATTTCCACTTCCAACATTCACAAATCCAAATGAACCGCTTCCAACATCGAATTTAGTTCCTGTATTTACAATTGTTTGATTATTTCCAACTGTGTACACTCCAACTGCTTCATTTCCTCCAGTTTTCATTGTTCCAGCTGTTAAAGATACATTTCCTCCTTGAGAATAAATTCCTATTCCTTCATCTCCAACTGTTATATTTCCACTATTTTTAGCTTCATATCCAAAAATTCCGATCGCTCTATTTCCTACAGTAATTGTTCCGCTATTAATTAACGGATTTATTGTATCTGATGTAGAATCTGTATACATTGCAACATTTGGATTATTTAACAATGCAGAATTGCCCATTGTAATAGTTCCTGAATTTATAGTATTATACGAAACTTTGTCTTTTGAAACTTTTGCAAACATTGCTGTATTTCTGTCACCTGTCATCTTTACTGTACCTTTATTTTCAAATGTTACAGTATTTAAGCCAATATTTCCAGGTTCGTATGTCATTGCTACTGAATCATTTCCTGCAGTTTCAATTGTTCCGTTATTTGTAAGACCTTTAGCTGTATTATAAACAGTTGTTACTCCCGTCTTCTGATCTTTGAACACATCCGAATAAAATATTCCTGTTGCTGAATTTCCAATTGCTATTTTACCATCATTTTTAATATCTGTATTGTTAATTCCATAAATTCCAACCGAATTATCACCTACTGTAATTTTTCCTGCGGAAGTATTTTCAATTTCTCCAGCTTTATTATAAATTGCTGTCGAATTTGCTCCCGATAAATTTATTGTTCCATTATTTTTTAATTTTGTTATTACAGGATTTGTAGTATCATTTTCCTGAGCCATCGCAACTTGGTTCGCTTTAGTTCCTGTTATTGTATTATTATTAATTATTTGCGAACTTGCTAATTCTACTTTATTGTATGCATCACTTGCGTTATCCAGATTTACAGCTTGATCAATATTCAATTTGCTGTGATACAGCATAAATGTTCTGTAATTAGTTCCTGATATATGAGGGCTATTTGCCACACCCAAACCGCTAAATAAATTTGTCGCAACTGTATTAGACAAATCTATATCAATTTTTTCAGTCAGGAATAATCTTGAATCATTTTTCATATCCAGATATAAATTTCCTAAACTGTTGTTAAATGTAGACGATGCCCATGAACTTATTGCTGATGTATTTAATGGCACATAGCTTCCTAATGCTACTCCCGAATTTGCATAGTAAAAAGCCGTTCCTCTTGTTGCATTTGTACTTCCACCTTCAACAGATGCATTAACTCGTGAACTTAATTTGAAACTTCCACCATTTACTGGATCAGAGTAAAATAGCAATGAACCCTGTTTTGTTCCTGTCCCTGTTACAACTGTGCTTATTCCACTGCTATTACCTATTTCAATAGATCCTCCGTTAGAATAAAAGTTTACTGCTCCATCGTAAGCTTTTACATTTGCCTCATCAATAGAAACAGATCCTTTTGAATAAACTCCAACTGAATTTGTTCCAGATACATCTGCTGTCAAGTCAATATCTCCAATAATTTTTGAAGAATTATCCAGTATCGCAATACCTGCCGCACCTCTTTTTACTAATGTTGGAGTTGTTGAAATTACAGTTTCTCCTGAAGAGCTGGAATTAATTCCCGAAGTTCCTTTCAGTATAATTTTTCCACTTCCTCCTGTTACTTTTGAATTATTATTTAAAACTAATCCATAGCCTCCATCTCCATTTACAGTTGCTTTACCAGAATATGAAGTTATTTCACTCTTACCATCCACATACAATCCTATGGCATTATCTCCGCTCAAATTAATATCGCTGCTCGACGTTGTACTTCCTTTAGCTTTATTTCCTAAGTAGAATCCTGTATTTTGACTATCTCCTGATGCTGTTAATGTGACAGTTCCGTTATTTGTAATAGTAGCATCGCTTCCTGTTCCACCAATTCCAATAGAGTTTTTCACATCTGTATCAGTAATAACTGCACCGTTATTCTCAGCATCTGCATTATCGCCAAAAATACCTATATTATATGTCCCTTTAAGCTTTATTTTACCTGATGCATCATTTATCACCTTAGATACTGTTGAAGCTCCTGTTATTAATCCTTTAGAAGCTCTCATAGCTGTTGCATATTGTTGAGTTGCACTTGGTGCCGCTTTTGATATAGATGCAATTACATTTATGTTTCCTTTATTTGTCATTTTACTATTATTGTCTGCAAACATTCCGACAGCATCTTTTCCGCTGACTTCAATAATTCCTGTACTGTCATTCAATCCTGTACTGTTAGTATTGGACGAATACATTCCAAGGCTGTTGTCCTTGGTAACTTCTATTTTGTCTTTATTTATAATATTTCCAGTAGTAGATTTTGATGTAGCCGGCGATACTGCTGACGAATCATAATATCCTGCCGCCATTCCAATTCCATATAACTTAGGAGAAGCTGTAAGATCAGATCCACCAACTTGAATCTTAGCATTATTTGATGCTGTACCGCCTTTTATACTGTAAATTCCAACATTTCCTAAACCAGATGTCAAATTTAGTATTCCGTTATTTGTAACTGTTCCTGCAGAATAAATTACATAAGTTTCATCTTTTGAAGTAGTAATATCTTTATTATTGACAATTGTTGTTTTATTATTGTCGTTTTCTGAATACAGATAAGCAGATTTCTTATCCAAAGTTACAGTTCCTGAATTTGTGTTTGTAAAATGAACCTCTCCTGCATTATTACCATTATTTGCACCTAATATTACATATCCAAACGATCCTTCGCCAACAGAAAAATTACCACCGTTATCAGTAACATCTATTTTCTTATTTGCTGATACATTGTTTATAAATACTCCAACTGAATCATTTTTAGAGATTACAAAGTTAGTTTTACTTCCAACGATTACCGCTGCGTCTTTTTGATCAGCTGCAGTTCCAGGATATGTCGCAATTGATGAATAAACTCCGACTCCACCTTCATCAATGTTAACTTTTGAATCAGCTCCTTTAAATTCCACATTATTTCCATAAATACCGTAAGAATTTTTACCAACATTAATTGCTCCTTCATTCAGAATATCAACTCTATTATCTTTTGTAAAAATTCCAACTCTAATATCAGTTGTCTTATCATCTACATTAATTGTTCCTGTCGAGGCATTTGTTATTGTTGTGGATTTAGTGGACGTCTTTGAAGTGACAGGGCTTGCTGATGCATCTTCTGTAAGCTCTGCGAACATTCCAACTCCTCCATCACCCTTCACGTTAATTGTTCCTTCATTAGTGATTTTGTCTGCATCAATTGCTTCCATTCCAATGCTTTTATTTCCTGTTAATTCAACTGTACCACCAGACTTATTAGTAGCCTTAACGCTATGGACTGCCGTAGTGTTCTTAGTATCGTTATTCTGAACATAAATTCCTACAGCATTTTTACCATCCAAACTAACTTTACCTGTATTTTCTACATTCACAGTCCCTTCTCCAGTTTTTCCGCCAAACTCATTAATAACTAATGTCCCTGTCTTATCAGTTCTATAAGAAAGTCCTAAAATTCCAATTGAATTATCTCCACCAACTGTTGTATTACCTTTTGAGAAAACTTCTGAACCGTTTACAGCAAAAATTCCTACAGAACTTTTATTTGGACTGTTTGTTGTCATTTTTTCCACTTTAATATTTGAACCATTATCTGTATTTACTTGTCCATAATTTATAAATAAACCAACAGAAGTATTTTTATTATCTGTACTATCCGCATCTATTGTTGAACCACTAGCCAAATTGATTTGCGTTTCATTGTTGCTATTGGCAGATTGGCTTGAACTCATTTGAAGTCCTATAACACTGCTTTCTCCAACTGCTTTCATCTCATTATCATCCAAATGTGCTGTTACTATTTTACCAGAATCTACATTCACTTTTGCTCTTTGCACAATTGTTTTTGTGAAATTATATTCATCAGGGTGTGTAGTAGATGCATTTGGAACAGTTGCCAATTGCTTGTCTAAATCTTTATCTATTCTGTAGTCATTTAATCCGTCAATTGTTGCAAGTGTATAAGCATATGGTGCTGATGTTGCAGGATCAGTTCCAGCTGTTACAGAAAATCCTCCTGTTAAAGCAGCAATGCTAGATTGTAACCCCGTTAATTTCACTTGAGAAGGGACATTTTTCAAATTCATCAAAGTGACATCTTTTGATTCCACTCTAAAACTTGTACCAGAATTTGTAGTTACTGTTGGAGTTCCTGATAAATCTTGTTGAAATCCTGTTGAACTTCCTCTTAAAACAACAGTTGCATTCGACAAATCAACATTTCCAGTAGAATAAATAGCATACCCAGTTCCATTATAGTCCAAACTTCCACCTGTTAAATCAATTTTTGAACCTGTTCCAACTGAAGCAATCCCAGCTCCTCCATTTACTACTTTTATACTGTTGTTTTTGGCACTAATTATTGCCCCATTATCAGCAAATAATCCAAATCCTGCATATTTTGTAGCATCATCAGTAAATGCCTGTCCTGTCACAGTTATATTTTCAGACCCTACACCTGGAGCAGTAGTTCTATCAACAACAACTGTTGTTCCACTTCCAGTAGCATATACAGCTCCTGTATTTTTTTTATTAGCAAGACTTGCATCTGATTCCACTACTGCACCTGACACGTTTAGCTCATTTGCTTTAACTTTTGCCCCATCCGAAGCATAAATTATTACAGAGTTTTTAGTATTAGTTGTTGTTACCTTATTAACTTCAACTGTGTTTGTAGCTCCTGCAGGAAGTGATGATCCTTCTGCAACAATAGCAAGATTTCCTATTCCATTTTTAACAACTACATCTCCAGAAGATTTTACAGCACCAGTTTTGTCAGATTTCACATAAATTCCTACATTTCCTTTTCCTGTTGTTCCACTATCTAAAGTTATTGCTCCTGTCCCAAGAGAAATCAGAACGTTTGATAGTGGCATAACACCCACTACTCCTTCTGTTTTATCATAAATATTAATTGTATGTTTTGTCAAATCAACTGGTGCAGATGATAATATTCCAAATCCACCTTCTATATTTGTAGAACTTCCACTAGGATTTACATTCATATTAGTAATATTATTTCCCGCAGTTTTTCCGCTAACTGTTGCTGTTGTAAAGTTTTGGTTTCCAACTCCTACAGCTCCAAAATTAACTTTAAAATCTCCTTCAACAGTAGAACCACTTGCTGTTTGTGGAATATAAAGACCTACATTGTTATCTCCATAAAATTCTATCGGATTATTAAAAATTGCATTTAGTCTAGCAGATCGCTTTATGTATATTCCTGCTGAATCCTGTCCATACATTTTTAACGTTCCTTTATTTACAGTAGTTAACGGTTTAGGTGATTGTCCATCATAACCAAATATTGAGGCATTCTTTGTCCAGTTTTCAATAGTTCCCGAGTTATACATTATGTTATGTGTTAAACCTGCGACATCATTTGAAACTATAAATCCTCCTGTATATCCGCCGAATACATTTCCAGAACTATCCTTATAAGGTTGAAAAATAACTTTTCCTGTATTAGCGGCTAATTGATCTTTAAATCCATATGTATGTGTGTAAGTATTTGTCAAAGAAGCGTTTCCACCCTCAATTATGATATTTCCACTATTAAATGCTGAATGTATTGCATCTTTTGTATAGGTATTACCATTTGCTTGTTTAGTTGTTACTAACAAGTTATTCTCTACATCATTAAGTATTGCAATTGCACCAGTTGCACCAGCTGTAGTTAATCCTGTTCGTACCGTTGCATATGGGGTAAAGTTATGTACATCCAAATGTATAAATTCTCCCATATCAGATGAGGCATTTTCTAATGCATGAGTATATAAAAAATTGGCATTATTAGATAAGGATGCCTGACCATTATAATTTATCATACTTAAAAATCCTTTTTGACCACTACTAACACCTGATCCACTTTTTCCAGACCAAGTTCCATTAATTGGTATACTCATACCCCATGGGTTAGTATCAACATATCCCCATGGAGATACTCCACTATAATTTTGATATGTGTAATTCCATTGATCTACACCAGTTCTTGTTACTTCAAAATTTCCTCCTGTTGTTGCAACTCCTTCTATCGAACCATTATTTCCTCCATTTCCAAGTGCTATAGTATTTTGTCCATTACCATTTGATTGAACCTGTAAAGACAAAACAGGCGGGTTAATCGCTGGTAATGTTGGTTTACTTGGAGCTGTTGGAGGTACGACTGTTTTTGGCTCTACTGAAGGGATATTAATAGCCGCAGCAGTTGGGCTTGATGATGGTGCCTCTTTTGTAACAGTTTTCGGTGTGACTGTAACTGTTGTTGTACTTACTGTTATTGGGCTTATTGTTGGTGCTGTCGGGCTAAAGCTGGCTACATCTGGCTGTGCAGGTGTATTTGCTACTTTCGCAGGGATGCTTATTCTTCCCTTATTTACTTGTTTTGGGTAGATTGCTGCATTTACTTCAAATCCAACTATTGGTTCTACAGCAGGTCTTACTCCTACTAATCCGTATGAATTGTTTTCCAGCCCTGCCCTTTGAGAACTGGAAGCTGAACTTAGGTTAGAACTTCTTCCCAAGAGCGAATATTTGCCACTTGTAGGATTTACAGCTCTTTCATATATATCTTTACTTCTATTGTATATTCCGTTATAAGAATATTTTTCTTCTTTATCTCCTCTACCTTTATAAACTCCTTTCCAGTCATTGTAAAATTCATTAGCTCCTTGTTGCCAGTTGCTCCATGGAGATTTTACTACATAATCCCCCTGTTCCATTAGCTGAACAAGTTCCAGATTTGTCTTTTTCAGCAGCTTGTTGTTTTCCTTTCTAGTCTGCTTAACTTTTTGATGTATATCCTCAATGGATGTTGAAATTACCTGCTTTTGATTTTCAACGCTTTTGTCTGTTTCTTCAGAAAACAAGTTATTTACAATGAAACTTAGTGCTCCTGTAATTAAAAACGTAATTAATGCTGAATCTGTATACTTAAAATCCTTGCATCTTTTGGCAAAGGACTTCAAATCTTTTTTTAATTTCAATAAATTGTTGGTCATTACTTTCTCCTCTCACTTTTTATTCAGATAAGCTCTTTTTAATGACAGTAATTAGTCTGAATACAGAAAAAAGTGATTTTTTTAGTAATTTAAGTGATAATTAATTTTCTATACTCAAATTAATATGCTGTTTTTAAAGGAGAATATCTTTATGTTAGTTATTATACCATACAAAAAAAAAAAACAACAAGAGAATTTTTGAAATTTATTTTAAAAATAATAAATTTTAAATTAAATTTTAATTTTTTTCTATGCTATACAGCAATTCTAATTTTTTATCTCCTTTATTTTATAGGCTCACAACCTATAAACTCTCCTTTTGATGTCTATGTACAATTAGGCAAGAAGCTAAAAATATCTTGTTATACTATTAAAACAAGGGGTCTTAACCCCTTGCTAAAAAATTTATCATAAATTCATCATCTAAATGAAAACCTTTATTATTTCTCATATTTTTTAATATTATCTGCCAAATCCAAAATATCATTTATAACTATTGGATTTAACTTAGTTCCTTCAAGTTTTTTCAAACTTTCCAAACCATAACCTGTCTTTACCAAAACAGGCATAATCCCCAATTTTTCTGCAGGAATCAAATCAGTTATCTTATCTCCAATCATAAAAGAATTTTTAACATCAATATCAAACTCTTTTATCGCCAACTCAAAATTCCCTGTACTTGGCTTTCGGCAATTACATTCTATTCCATATTTTCCAGTAACATTTGGGTGATGCGGACAAAAGTAAGATTTTTCAATTTTTATCCCTTTTTTTAGCAAATCGTCTTCAATAAAATTTTGTAATTTTAAATAATCCTCTTCCGTATAATATCCTCTCGCAATTCCTGCCTGATTCGTTATAATCGCAAATCTATATCCCAAATCCCGCAATTTTAAAAGTCCTTCCACTACATTTTTTTCATATTCAAAATCTTCTATTTTATGCAAGTACGATTTTTCCACATTTATAACACCATCTCTGTCTAACAAAACAAATTTATTTTTCATAAAATTATATTTCCTTTTTTAGCTTAATAATATTAAACCCCATTTAAAAAACAGAAATTATATTTTGTTTATTTACTGGCAAGGGATCTTGACCTCTTGTAAAAAAATCTGCTATTTAAACGGGGAATATAAAATATTATTCTTAAATTTTTTTTTAGTTAAAACTAATTCATCACAACATCTCTAATAAAGAATTCTCCACCAATTGACACAAATCCCAAGTTTTTAACTTTTGGATTTACTAAATAAAGTTTTTGTTTTTGGAATAAGATTGTAACTGGTTGTTCTTCTGAAATAAGTTTTTCCATTTGGATCATTGCTGGAACTCTTACTTCTGGATCAGCAGAACTTTTTACAGTTTTAGTCAATTCATCATATTTGGCATCTTTGAAATCTCCACGGTTGTTTGCATTTGTACTTTCAAATAAATCTAAATATGTTATTGGATCTAAGAAATCTCCAGTCCAGTTTTGCAATGCAACTTGATAATCTCTTTTCTTAGTTCTTTCTATACGGTCTTTACCGCTTACCATAGCTAGCTCAACATTTACACCCAAATTATTTCTTAAACTTTCTTGAATATATTCTGCAATAGCTTTTCTGCTTCCTGTGTCATTAAATAAAATTTCAAATTTTGGAAGTCCTGTCAAACCTTCTTCTTTAAGTCCTTCTGCAAGTAATTTTTTAGCTTCTGCTACATTAAATTGTGGCTGATCTGTTGTAACTTCTTTTGCAAAATCTTTTGAAATACCATTTAATCCAATTCCAGATGGAGTAAATGTCTTAGTCAGCTTTTCAGAACCTTCCAGAACTTTATTTACAAGCTCTTCTCTATTTATTGCCATAGTTATTGCACGTCTTATTTTTGCATTTTTAAATTCTTTTTCTCCTGTGTTAAATAACAAGTAATAAATTCCACCATCATTTGCTTTTACAAGTTCTGGTTTTCCAGAAAATTCCTTAGCTTGCTCAAAAGTTACTGCAGTTACATCAACTTCCTTATTTTTAAAAGCATTAACAGCTGAATCTGTCGCAATTACCTTTAATACAACATTCTCTGTTTTCACATTGCTTGCGTCCCAGTAATTTGGATTTTTCTTAAATTTTAATTCTGAATCATGAGTCCAGTTTTCCAAAGTGTAAGGACCATCTGAAATTGTATATTTAGCTTCTGTAAAATATTTATCCTTTACTTCGTTATAAAATTTTTGATTTAATGGCATAAATGATTTAAATGTAACTAAGTCATCAAAGTATGGAGTAGGTGATTCCAAAGTTACTTGTAAAGTTTTATCATCAATAACTTTTATTCCAACTTCATTTTCTGAAACTTTTTTAGCATTATATTTTTCTCCATTTTTTATTACAAATAACATGCTTGCATTGCTTCCAGCTGTGTCAGGATTCAATCCACGAAGCCATCCTGCCTTAAAATCTTTTGCTGTCACAGGATCTCCATTACTCCATTTTACTCCATCTCTTAAATGAAATGTCCATACAAGCCCATCTTTTGATTTTTCCCATTTTTGGGCAATTCCAGCTACTGACTTTCCAGTCTTATCTTTTCTCAAAAGACCTTCCAAAATTAATTCATCTACAGTTCCTCCAGGAACATCTGTAGTTATTTGTGGATCAATTGACGATGGCTCTGTAACTATATTTAGAGTAAATGTACTTGCATTTCCACCTTTTTTTCCACACGAAATTGTAAATATTAACAATGTTAACATTAAAAATATTTTTTTCATTAATTTTTTCCTCCCTATTTCAAATAAAAAATCTTTTCAAATTATTTATAGTTACTATTTCAATGACAAGTTTCCTAAATAATATTCACCGCCAATTGGAGTAATTTCAAGTCCTTTTACCCGTTTATCAATTAAGTATTGTTTTTCTCTGTGGAAAAGTACACCTACTGGTAAATCTTGTGCTATTATTCCTTCCAATTTTACAAGTGCAGGCATTCTTACATTTTGATCAGCTGTACTTCTTACAGTTTTAACTAATGCATCATATTCAGGGTTTTTGTATGAACCGTTATTATTTCCGCCAGTTGATTGGAATAAATCAAGGTATGTAATTGCATCTGGATAATCTCCAGACCATCCAGCAAATACTATATCAAAGTCTTTTTGAGACATTCGTGAAAATCTTTCTTGAGCAGTCATTATTTCCAAATTCAATTGAATATTCAAATTTTTTCTTAATTGTTCTTGAATATATTCAGCAGTAATTTTATTGTTTCCGCTTTCATTTAGTATCATTGACATTTTAGGAAAACTAGTTTGCCCTGTTTCCTTCAACCCTTCTGCAAGCAATTTTTTAGCTTCTTGAGGATTATATTCTGGAATTGATGTAGTAACAGATTCTGTAAAATCTTTTCCATCTTTTCCAGTTATTCCTATTCCTTTTGGAACAAATGTTTTCGCTGCAGTTCCGTATCCATTTAATACATTATTTACCAATCCTTCTCTGTCAATTGCCATAAGAATAGCTTTTCTAACTTTTAAGTTTGCTAATATTTTATTCTTAAAGTTAAATAGCAAATACCATACTGAACCATCATTTTTTGAAATCATTTTTGGATTATTTTTAAATTCCTTTGCCTGTTCAGATGTAATTGAAGTTACATCTACTTCCTTATTGTTAAATGCATTTAATGCAGAATTATTATCAGGAATTATTTTATACACAATATTATCAACTTTTACATTAGCTGCATCCCAGTAATTCGGATTTTTCTTAAATGAAACTTCTGAACCATGTACCCATTTTTCCATTGTATATGCTCCTGAAGATATAGTTTTATCAGCTTCTGTAAAATAACTGTCACCTGTTTTTTCAAAAAATTTCTGATTTAGCGGCATATATGTTTTAAATGCAACTAAACTATCAAAATATGGAACAGGAGTTTCTAATTCTACTTCCAAAGTTTTATCATCAATAACTTTTATTCCGACTTTTTCAGCTGGAACTTCTTTTTTATTATATTTTTCAGCATTTTTTATTGGATAAAGCATATATGCATATTGTGAAGCAGTTTTAGGATTTAATGCACGTAGCCATCCATTTTTAAAATCTTGTGCTGTAATTGGATCTCCATTGCTCCATTTTATTCCATCTCTTAGATGAAATGTCCATTTTAACCCGTCAGCAGATTTATCCCAACTCTTTGCAAGTCCTGGCACAAACGTACCATTTTTTCCTCTTTTAGTCAATCCTTCTGTTATCAGATCATCAACTGTCCCACCTAAAATATCCGTTGAAAGCTGTGGATCAATAGATTTAGGCTCATCTGTCAAATTTAATGTAAAGATTTTTCCGCTTCCTCCAGATTTTCCACAAGAAATGGCAAAAACTAACATCGCTAATAAAATTATTATTTTTTTCATAACAATTTCCCTTCCTTTATAAAAATTTTTTTATTATTTTATATAAGTATCATCTAGCACAAAATCTTTTCCTATTGGACTAAATACAATATTATGAACTCTTGGATTTAACAGCTTAATATTTTGTCTATAATAAAGCAGTCCCACAGGCATATCTTGGGCTATTATTTTTTCCATTTCAATCATATCTTTTACTCTTTCTTCCTGATTTCCAGAACTTTTAACTTTATTAACAAGTTCATCATAACGTGGATTTGAGTAATCTGAATAATTGTTTCCATCTTCGCTCATAAATCTGTCAAGGTAAGTAATAGCATCATTATAATCTCCATTATATCCAGCTAGTGCAATTTCATAATTTCTGTGCTGCATTTTATCCAATCTTGACTGGAATGTCATTCCTTCAATATTAATATTTATTCCCAAGTTAGTTCTCAAACTTTCTTGAATATATTCAGAAATAACTTTATTATTTCCAGAATCATTGAAAATCATTGTCAATTCAGGTAATTTTTGCAAATTTAACTCTTTTAATCCTTCAGCTAGCAATTGTTTTGCTTTTTGTGGATTATAAGCTGGAAAAACTTTTCCTGCTTCTTCAGAAAAATCTTTTGAAACACCAATTATTCCAACACCTTTTGTCGTATACGTATATGCGGCTTCTCCTGTATTGTCAAGTACATTTTTAACCAATCTTTCTCTATCTACAGCAAGTGATAATGCTTGTCTAATTTTTTTATTTGCAAGAATTTTATTTTTCATATTATATGTCATGTACCATACAGATCCATCTTTTGTAAGCAATTTACGTTTATCATTTTTAAACTCTTTTGCTTGTTCAATTGAAATATTTGTAGAATCAATTTCTTTATTTTTGAAAGCATTCACACTGGCAGAAGGATCATTTATAAACAATATTTTTACATATTTTAATTTAATATTGTCCTTATTCCAGTAATTTTCATTTTTTTCAAATATAATTTCTGAATCTCTTGTCCAAGATTTTATCGTATAAACACCTGATGAAATTGATGTTTCAGGAGATGTCATGTATTTTTCTCCTACTTTTTCGTAGAACTTTTTGTTTAGCGGAGCATAAGTTTGGATTCTTACGATAGAATCAAAATATGGAAGAGGATTATTTAATGTTACTTGCAATGTGTAATCATCAATAACTTTTATCCCCAATTGATTTTCATCTTTAATTTTTCCTGTATTAAATTGTTCAGCATTCTTTATATAAAATAGTTTATCTGCATATTCTCCAGCTGTTTTAGGATTTAATGCTCTAATCCAACCATCTCTAAAATCTTTTGCTGTAATTGGATCTCCATTACTCCATTTTGCATTTTTTCTTAAATGAAATGTCCATACTGTTGAGTTTTTATTATGTTCCCATTTTTCTGCTACTCCAGGAAGAGATTTTCCATCTTTTGATTGTCTTGTCAATGTTTCAGTGATAAGCGAATCCACAAATTCTCCAGTAGAATCATTTGCAAGCTGCGGATCGTAAGATTTTCCTTCTTCCTTCAAATTCAGCTTCAATGTTTCAGAATCAATGCTTTTCCCGCACGAAACCACAAAAGCCAGCAATATCACAAATATTAGTAATATTTTTTTCATAATCACGTTTATCCTTTCTTTTACTATGAAAATTTAGTAAAATCAAAAAAATTATTTTACAATAGATGCATTATAAAAATCAATAGAATCTCCAACAGAACGTATTACAACCCCTTTTAATTTAGGATTTATCAAATAAACTCCCACTTCGTAATAAAGTGTTGAATATGTAAAGTTGTCAGATAATAATTTTTCTGCCTGTTTCATCGCATCCATTCTTGTTTTGTTATCTTGATTAACTTTAGCCAAATCAATTAATTGGTCATATTTAGGATTTGAATATTTAGCAAAGTTAATATCTTTTGCTTTTGAATGGAAAATTTCCAAGTAAGTCATAGGATCTGCATAATCAGGTCCCCAAGCATATCTTACAATGTCAAAATCTCCATTTTTTGCACGTGCAATTCTATCTTTTTTTGTAAGAACTTCTACAGAAACATCTATTCCCAATTTATCTTTCCATTGAGATTGATAAAATTCTGCTTCTTTTTTACCAGTTCCGTTTTCATCTACTAACAGACGCAATTTAACCTGTGCAGGTGTCATTTTTAACTCTTTCAGCCCTTCTTGAAATAACTGTTTTACATTAATTTTTTCAAATCCTGCAAACAAGTTTCCAGCTTCTTGTCTAAAATCACCTTTTTCACCAGTCATTCCGTTTGAAACAATTCCAGATCCTACAATTCCAGCACCATTTAAAATACTGCTTACGAGTTGTTTTCTGTCTATTGCAAGAGATAATGCTTCTCTTATCTTTTGATTTTTTAATACAGGATTTGATGTGTTAAATCCTAAAAAATATACTCTTCCGTTAGGAAACTTATGTAATTCAGGTTTTCCTTCATAAGTTGCCAATTTTTCAACAGAAATTTTAGTTAAATCCAATTCTTTATTTTCAAAAAGATTTGTAGCAGCTTCAAAATCAGTTACGATTGAACCTGTAAGCGTATCAATCTTTATGTTTTTAGCATTCCAGTAATTAGGATTCTTTTTCATAACCACTTTATTATCATGTACCCATTTTTTCATTATAAATGGTCCGTTATAAATAGACTTGTCAGCTTCAGTTGCATATTTTTCTCCATTGGCAGCCAATGCTTTTCCATTAATTGGGAAATAAATTGGCATAATTAATGTTTTTAAGAAGAATGGTGCAGGCTGTGACAAAGTAAATTCAAGTGTATAATCACCTTTTGTTTTTACCCCAACTTTTCCAAAATCTTTTAACTTTCCATTATTATAATCTTCTGCATTTTCAATATAATATCCAAGAAATGCATATTCAGAGGCTGTTTTTGGTTCAAGTCCTCTTTTTATCCCATTATAGTAATCTTTTGCTGTAACAGGATCACCATTTGACCATTTCATTCCTTTTCTAATTTTAAATGTCCATACTTTTCCATCATTTGATTTAGTCCAACTTTCAGCACCAGCAGGAACGATTTCATTTTTTTCATTTAATCTTACAAGACTTTCATAAGTCATACTTGTTACGAAAAGTCCGCTCATATCAGTCAAAATTTGTGGATCTAACGAAGTAGGCTCAGCTTCCATATTAAATGATACTGATTTTCCTGCAGCTCCTTTCCCGCACGAAACCACAAAAGATAGCAATATTACAAATGCTAATAATATTTTTTTCATAACTATTTCCTTGTATAATATAGTTACATTATACAAGCTCCTTTCTTTAAATTTTTTATTTCCACAAGAGATCCAAGACCCCTTGCTTTAGGATATTTATTTTATTAAATTTTAAATTTGCATAGTTATCAAACTTTTAAATAAGTCCTTTTTCCTTTAAAAATGATGTTTCTACAAAATGTCCTTTTCTATATTCAGTTAGTTCAGGTGTTTCTGGAATAACTTTTATTTCAGATACATCTCCCATAGGACTTCTTAAATACGATTCATCCATATCAATTTTTTTTGTTTTTTTGTAATCAGGATCTGCTATTGGCACAGCTGAAATAAGTGATTTTGTATAACTGTGAATAGGATCTCCATAAACATCTTCAGGACTTCCCAATTCTACAACTTTTCCACGATACATAACTGCCACTCTATCTGAAATATACTTTACCATCGATAGATCATGGGCAATAAATAACAATGTCAAATTTCTTTCATTTTGCAAATCTTTTAACAAGTTTACGACTTGTGCCTGAATTGACACATCCAAAGCTGATATTGGTTCATCACACACAATCATTTCTGGATCAACTGCAAGTGCCCTTGCAATCCCAATTCTCTGTCTTTGTCCACCAGAAAACTCATGTGGAAAACGGCTTGCATGTTCCCTATTTAATCCAACAATTTCCAATAATTTATAGACTTTTTCCATTCTTTCTTTTTTTGAACTTGCCAGTTTATGAATATCTATTCCTTCGGCAATAATATCTCCAACAGTCATTCTTGGATTAAGCGAAGCTTGCGGATCTTGAAATATCATCTGAACTTTTTTTGTAAATTCTTTTCTTCCATAGTCTTCCACTGGCTTTCCATTAAATAAAATATCTCCGTTTGTCTTTGTATAAAGTCTGCTAACAGTTCTTCCAAGTGTAGTTTTCCCAGACCCTGATTCTCCCACAAGGCTCAATATTTCACCTTTATAAATATCCATAGTTACATCTTCCACAGCTTTTAAAACTTGTCTTTTTTTCATTGGAAAATATTTCTTTAGATTTTTTATTTCTATTAATTTTTCTTTTTTATTTTCGCTAAATGCCATTATTCCCCCTCCATTCCTTTGTTTTCTGATTCTTCTGATTCAAAAGGAGATTTTATTTTTGGGGCACCTTTGACATAAAGCCACGATTTTACAAAATGTCCATTTCCTAAATCAATCATTGGAGGTTTTCTTTCGTAGTCGATTTTCATTGCATACTCAGAACGCGCTGCAAACGGATCTCCTACAGGCGGCTTTAACAAATCTGGCGGTGTTCCAGGAATAGAAGCCAACTTTTCTCCAATTTTCATATTTAATCTTGGCAAAGATTTTAAAAGTCCCCAAGTATATGGATGCTTTGGATTCTTAAACAACTCCCTTACAGGAGCTTCTTCCAATTTTTCTCCTGCATACATAACAACTACTCTATCGGCAGTTTCAGCAACTACTCCTAAATCATGCGTTATAAGTATTACAGCAATATTCAACTCTTTTTTCAGATTATTTATCAAATCTAAAATTTGTGCTTGAATTGTAACATCTAAAGCTGTCGTTGGCTCGTCACAAATCAATAAGTCAGGTTCACACGCAAGAGCAATTGCTATAACAGCTCTTTGTCTCATTCCGCCAGAAAATTCATGTGGATATTGATGAAATCTTTCTTCAGGCTTAGGAATCCCAACTTTTCTAAGCATTTCAATAGCTTTTTGCTTTGCTTCTTCCTTTGGCATTTTTTTATGAATCAAAATTCCTTCCATGATTTGCTTTCCAACTTTAATAGTTGGATTAAGTGATGTCATAGGATCTTGAAATATCATTCCAATTTTTCTTCCACGAAGTTTTTGCATTCTTTCAAGAGGAACTTTTACTAGATCCTCTCCATCAAAAAGAATCTCTCCATTTTTAATTTCTCCTGGAGGCATCGGTATCAATCTCATAATTGTCTGCACAGTAACTGATTTACCCGAACCAGATTCTCCAACGATTGCAAGTGTTTCTCCACGATCTACAGAAAAGCTGATTCCTCTAAGAGCCTGAACTTCCCCAGCATACGTATTAAAAGAGACACTTAAATCTTTTACTTCTAATAATTTTTTTCCCATTATCTAATCCTCTCTGTATTAATATGGATTGTTTTTACATAAATTTTATAACTAAATACTTTTTCTTTATTAACTCTATTTATTTTTAGTTCATTTAATTTTTTTAATATTTTCGTTAAGGAAAGTCTTGCATAAAACGGGATGCAAGAGTATCAAACGCCATACTCTTGCTTAAATAAACTAAAATAAATGAAATTAAGAAAAATAATATTAAATTATAGAATAGTAAATTTTAAATTTTTAATCTCTTAATTTTGGATTTAATGCATCATTCAAAGCATCTCCAACGATGTTAAATGCCAATGTAATCAATGAAATTACAACTGATGGAATAATGAACAAATATGGAAATGAAGTCATATTTACGAATCCATCAAATACCAAGTTTCCTAATGACGCCTGTGGAATCGGTACTCCAAGTCCAATAAAACTTAAAAATGCTTCTGTAAAGATAATATTTGGTATATCTGTTGTAAGTCTTATTATTATTACACTTAACGTATTTGGAATCAAGTGCTTTAAAGTTATCCACAAGAAATTTCCACCAAGTGATTTTGAAGCCAAAACAAATTCATTTTCCTTGATTTTCAAAACTTCTCCACGCACAAGCAGAGAATAATTTAACCATCTTGTAAGTGCCATTGCGATAATTATTGTTTTTACACTATTTCCCATAACAACCATTAATAAGATTATGTAAATCATTGATGGAATAATTAGTAAAATTTCCACAATTCTAGTCATAATTGTATCAATAATTCCACCAAAATATGCGGAAATAGCTCCATAAATTGTTCCAAAAACAACACAAATTGCAGCTGTTATTATTGATAATTCCATTGAAATTCTTATTCCTTGAGAAAGTCTGGCAAACAAGTCACGACCCAAATTATCAGTCCCCAAATAATGACCTTTTGTAATTCCTTCTAAAGGATTTAAAAATTTTTCTGACAAATTTATATCTCTGTATGAATATTTTGTCAAATGCTGTCCAAAAATTGCTAAAAACAAAAAAATAATTGTTATTCCCAAAAATGACAGAGCCAGTTTATTTTTCTTGAATCTTCTCCATCCATCTTGCCAAAATGTTAAACTTGGTTTGTAAATTTCTTCGCTTTGAGTAGTATCTGGACCTACAATTTCAAAATCTTCAGGAGTTGGAATGTAATCACTCTCAGTTATAATTTTTTTTATGTCTTCTGCCACTATACCTCATCTCCTTTTCCAAGTTTAATTTTAGGATCAACTAAAACATAAATAATATCTACAAGTATCATCATAACAATAAGAAATATTGCATAGAATACAGTAACTCCAAGTACCACTGTATAATCTCTGTCATTAATACTGTCAACGAAATATTTTCCTAATCCTGGAATCGAAAACATTCTTTCAATTACAAATGAACCTGTCAAAACTGCTGCAATTGTTGGTCCCATTATTGTAATAATCGGCAAGATTGCATTTCTTAAAGCATGCTTAAATACAATATCCCGTGGTTTTACACCTTTTGCAACAGCCAGCCTTATATAATCTTGACCCATCACTTCTATCATTTTATCTCTTAATAAACGTGCAATCAATGCAACTGTATAAAGTCCAAGTGCTATAACTGGAAGTATTTTTTTCTCTGGACTGTCCCATCCAGATAAACGAATTCTAAAAAATTCTGGCAAAAATCCATTATCAATAAAAAATCCATTATGTATATCAACAACATACTTTTGCATAAGTCCTGCTAATACAAAACTCGGCACGGATATTCCAATTATCGCCACAATCATAGCTAACTTATCCTGATATTTTCCTCTTTTAAGAGCTGCAATAATTCCAAGTGGAATACCCAAAATTAATGCAAATACGATAGATCTTGCTCCTAAATCTGCTGATGTAGGAAAACTTTGGATAATTAGATTATTAACAGTTTTTCCACGAACTTTCATGGATGAACCTAAATCTCCCTTTGCTATATTTTTTAAGTATTCAACGTACTGCTCGTTAAGTGGACGATCTAAATGATATTTCGCCATTAAATTTTGCTTTACTTCAGGTGGAATTGCTTTTTCACTCTGAAACGGGTCACCAGGCAACATATGTATCAAAAAGAATGTAATTGTAATAACTAGCCACAATGTTACAAGTCCCATAGCAACTCTTTTAATTAAAAATTTTAAAATATTTTTCATACTCGCTTCCTTTCAATAAAATTTTATATATTATATTATATCTTATATTTAGTCATATTTGCAAGCTATTTTGTCTATAAAAATATTTTTTTACTATTAACTTTTTTTATCAACAAATAATAATTTTCTAATGCTAAATCTCATCTAAAAAATATAAAATATTTACTAAATTTTGAGCAATACATGAAAAAATAGCCTAAATAAAAATTTAGACTACTTAATTTTGAACCTCTCACAACTAAAGGCACAAGTGTTTTAACATAATTATTTTTCTTAATTTAAAAAAATTTAATTTTTATAAGTATCACAACGGTTTAGCCAGCCTTGCAGCCATCTTTTCTCATTACTGTCAGGACCTGCATTTTTTACACGCCTTTCAAGAACAGCTTTTGCAGAATTGCTAAACTCTTCAAGAGCCGCTTTTCCGCTTCCTGTCCCTTTCATATTTTCCAATACTTGAAGAAGTCCCCATCCTTCCCCATTATAAGTTTCTGTTCTTGTCGTTCCTTCTCCCTTAAAATTAACATAGTCGATTAAAGGATAAAGTCCATTTGGCGACTGTGCAACACGGTAAAATTGCTTTTTGACGTTTTCTGGGTTATCTGAAATATCCATCATTTTTTCCAAAGAATTTTCTAGTCTTTCAAAAATAAATGAAACCTGAATATCTTTTGTGTTATACAAAAAATTAGTTAATTCCGTAATATCATTATCCATAATTCTTTTTAGTCTAAAAAGTTCATCCCTGTTTGCCCAGGGAGAATAGTCATTTTCCTCTATAATTTTAGGAAGTTTTATATTATGAGCCCTGTAATATGCTACAAGCTGTGGAAAACTTTCTGCAAATTTTCCTCTCTGTCCTGCCCTATACCATATAAAATGTCCAATTCCAAGCGAAGGAAAATCTTCTCCAACATTCCAGTAAACTATATCTTCCTTTTTCCCTCCAGCTTCATTTTTAAAAATTTTATCAGCTACAATATTTAATTCTTCCTTTGAAATTTTAAGTCCGGCTTTTTTCCCAATAGCACTAGCATTGTCATTAACTGTATCCACATCTGCAGCCTCTGGCTTTGAAGGCGATTTATCTGGATTTTTACCAGACATTCCGAAAGATGCAACTGAAATTACCATAATACTAGCCCAAATTAATAACTTACATTTATTTTTTCTCATAAAATTTTCTCCTTTTTTATAAATTTTTTTCTTCTTCACATGTCAAAAAAAGTTTTGAATAAATTTGTTCATAATTTTCCACAAATTCTATTTTTATTTTATCAATTATATCTTTACTTCTGAACCTCCCACGACTAAAGTCGCAGGGTTCTAAAATCTTTAAAAATATTCAAAAATTTTCTAAGAAGTTTGATAGCTTTACACTACCCTTATTCTTTTAGGTGTGTTCAGCTCACCTCTATTGTATAGGACGCTTAAGTCCACAACTTTACTTTTTCTTAATATATTTAATGCTCCGTTACAATCTGCATTTAATTGATAGCCTTTACTTGTTTGATATAGTCCTCTTTTTATCCTTTTTCCACTGAATATATATTCTTTTTGATTTTCTTTATCATATATTGGAATTTCATCTCCATCAAAGAAACTTGCTTTTGATGTATAACTTTCTTCTTGCAGTTTAAATTCTATTCCATATAGTTTACATAGATATATTAATTTATCTCTTAATTTTCCATATGGTATATTTACAAAGTTTTGATTATTTATACTTCCTATATTTGAATTTCTTTGAAAATCTTCATTATATCCTAGAACTATTTTTCCTATATCATTATTAAGACAATAATTTACAATTATTCTTGCCGCTTTTGAAAGATAATCTTCTATACGATTATTTCTCTTTCTAGCTATTCTCTTTTGTCTTAATGTCGTGCGGGAGGTCTTTTGCTTATCTTTTATGCTTTGTAATTTTGCATTTATCTTGTTATAGTATTGATTTATTGACTTTAATTTTCTACCGTCTATTATGAATGAAGCTCCCGTATTTGTAACACAAGTACAAAGATTATTTATGCCTAAATCAATCCCTAGTGCATTGTTTTCATTTAATTTCCTTTGAACTTCTTTTACTTCGTAAGTATATTGAATTTCAAAGTACCTAGAATGTTGTTTTGGTATTATTCTAATTTCTTTTATCTTCTTGTCTTTTAATACTGGTGGTAGCTTTATTGCGATTTCCTTATGTGCCTTTCTAAATGAATTTGAATAAGGAACTATCAGCATATCATCTTTTAATCTAACAAAACCTATAACAAGAGTAGTAAAACTATCTTTAGCAAGATATTTAGGTAATTTTATTTTACCATTATATTGACCATTCTTAGCAAGTTTTAAAAGTCCAAAAAATGATTTAAAACTTCCGTCTACTTCTTTTAGAATTTGTTGAGCCATATTAGAATTTAACTTCTTATAGTTCTCACTATTTTTAAGCATTTTATAGTTTTCATTATAACTTAAATACTTTTTCTTATTAAAATAATACTGTCTAATATTATATATAGCTTCATTCGTTAAGTTCTTGGCTATATGAGATAAATATTTTAAATTTCTAAACTCTTTTTTACTAAGATGTTTTACCTGTTGTTTTAATGTTAAATACATATATAATCACCTCCTTTTCATCAGAGATATTATACCATGTATTCTACATCTTATCTGTTTATTTTTAAATATTTTTAAAGTTTTTAAAACCCCACAACAGCGGGAAGCGTCGTTCACATAAATACGCTACCATTTATGCAGTTCTCATGGCATATG
>NZ_DBHIXN010000032.1:0-25471 GCF_057270615.1 Leptotrichia sp. | reverse complement strand
CAATTGACAAATCAAGTGAATATTATCCAAAATCAGACAGAAGATATGCTGATTTGACTGAAGAAGAAGCACCACTTGGAGAAAGCTTGAAAGATACAATCGCAAGAGTTTTACCTTACTGGCATTCAGACATTTCAAAAAGTTTGCAAGAAGGAAAAAATGTTATTGTGGCAGCTCACGGAAACAGTTTGAGAGCTTTAATAAAATATTTATTAAATATTTCAGATGAAGATATTCTAAAATTAAATTTAACAACAGGTAAACCATTAGTATTTGAAATAGATAAGGATTTGAAAGTAGTATCATCTCCTGATTCTTTTTAATCAAAACAAAATGTAATTTTTAGCAAGGATAAATTTTAGCAATCCTTGCGTTTTTTTGTATTTTTTGAAAATGTAAACTTTCAATTAATATAGTAAAGCTGCTTTAAAACCAAATTTAAAAAGTTATAGTTGTTCTGCTCAAATCTTAGTTTTATTTGATTTTAACTTATTTAGTAAATTATTTTATAATAAAGAAACTCAAGATATTTTTGATTTGTTTCTAGATAATTTTTTTGTCATTTAAAAAGAGATCAAGAATTTTGTAAGAAAATAAATAAAATATAGGGCTTAGTAAAAAAAATTTAAAGGAAGGTGAGAAAATATGACTTTGGAAATAACTACGCCTGCAGTTCTTTTTCCTACTGTATCTTTACTTTTACTTGCATACACAAACAGATTTTTAGCACTTACAGCAATTGTCAGGCAAATGGATTCAAGCGGAGAAGTAAGACATGAATTTTATCAAGTTAAAAATTTGAGGAAAAGGTTAAATTATATTAAAAAGATGCAATATTTTGGAGTTTCAAGTTTGTTAATGTGTGCTGTTTCTATGTTATTTTTATTTTTTCAAATAGATTTTATTGGGAAAATAAGTTTTGGGATAAGTCTTGTGTCGCTAATAATTTCATTATTATTTTCGCTTCTGGAAATTCAAATTTCACTGGAGGCTTTGAGAATACATCTGCATCATAATAGTGAGAGTGAAAATGAAGGAAAAAAATAAAATTTTTAGATTTAAAAAATATTTTAACAAATAAAAAACTTTTTTTTATCATTTGAATAAATTAGAAAAAATTGATATAATTAGGGTGTAAAGTAATTTTAAAAATAAGCTTTAGCGTAAATAAAAATTTAAGTTGAAAAATACTGAATTAATGGGATTTTATAGACTTTTATAAATGACTGGACTTATTAAATTGAAGGAGGAAGGATGATTTCGGTAATTTTGGCGGCTGGAAAAGGGACTAGAATGAAGTCTGAACAATCTAAGGTTTTGCACAAGGTGAATGGTGTTCCAATGATTAGAAGAGTTGTGAATGTTCTTGAAAATATTGGAAATAAAAAAAATGTTTTTATTTTGGGACATAAAAAGGAAGATGTACTGGCTGAAATGGGAGATGTTGATTTTGTTACACAAAAAGAACAGCTTGGGACAGGACATGCAATTTTGATTGCAAAGGATAAAATTAAGAGTTATGGTGAAGATGTGCTTATTACTTGTGGAGATACGCCACTTCTAAAAGAAGAAACCTTGAAAAAATTAAAAGATTCTTTTGATGAAAAAAAACTTGACTGTATTGTACTTTCATGTAAGGTTAAAAATCCATTTGGATATGGACGGATTGTTAAAGAAAATGGTAAAATTTCAAATATTGTCGAAGAAAAGGAAGCAGATGAAAATGAGAAAAGAATAGATGAAATTAATACAGGAGTCTATATTTTTAAAAACGAAAGTTTGCTTTATGCGATAGAAAAAATTGACAATAATAATTCAAAAGGTGAATATTATTTAACTGATGCTATAAAGATTTTGACAAGTGAAGGCTACAATGTTGACAGTTTTCAAATTGAAGATGAAGATGAAATTTTGGGAGTAAATTCTAAAGTTCAGTTGGCACAGGCAGAGAAAATTTTGAGAAATAGAAAAAATGTTGAACTGATGGATAGTGGAGTGATTTTGATTGATCCAGATGCAACTTACATCGAAGATAGTGTTCAAATTGGACAAGATACTGTAATTTATCCAAATGTTACAATTCAAGGGAACACTAAAATTGGAAAAAATTGTGAAATTTTGGGAAATACTAGAATTGACAACTCTATAATTGCTGATAATGTAAGAATAGAGGCTTCTGTTGTAGAACAATCAACTCTTGAAGAAGGAGTAACAGTAGGACCATTTGCACATTTACGTCCAAAGGCACATTTAAAACAAACTGTACATGTTGGAAACTTTGTAGAAATAAAAAACGCTACGCTTGAAAAAGGTGTGAAAACAGGGCATTTAACTTATATTGGAGATGCTGAGATTGGACAAGATACAAATGTTGGCGCAGGAACTATTACTTGTAATTATGATGGAAAAAATAAGCATAAGACCAAAATTGGTAAAAATGCATTTATTGGAAGTAATTCAATAATTGTAGCTCCTGTAGAAATAGGGGATAAGGTTCTTACAGCTGCAGGTTCAGTAATTACAAAAGATATTCCTGATGAAACACTTGCTTTTGGAAGAGCAAGACAGGTAAATAAAGAAAAAAATAAATAAAATAATACTTAAAAATAGGGAAATGTCAAAAATAAAAAATATTAAAACGAAAGAAAGGGAAATAAAATGATAACATTAACTAAAGAAGACAAAGACAAAATTAGAATATTTGCAGGAACATCGAGTAAAAAATTAGCAGAAAAAATTGCGAAATATTTGGATATGGATTTATCATCTTCTAAAATTGTGAGATTTGCCGATGGAGAAACTTTTGCAAAATCAAGTGAAAGTGTACGTGGATGTAAAGTGTTTATTGTTCAGTCTACTTCAAAGCCTGTAAATGAAAGTCTTATGGAACTTTTAGTCTTTATTGATGCAATAAAAAGATCTTCAGCCAAGGAGATTATTGCTGTTATTCCTTATTATGGATATGCAAGACAAGATAGAAAAGCAAGTCCACGTGAGCCAATTACATCAAAACTTGTTGCAAATTTATTAACTGTTGCAGGAGCTACAAGAGTAATTACAATGGATTTACACGCAAGACAAATTCAAGGATTTTTTGACATTCCAGTAGACCATATGGAAGCATTGCCAATTTTGGCTAAACACTTTATAAAATATGGATTTAGTCCAGAAGATACAGTTGTTGTATCGCCTGATGTTGGGGGAGTAAAAAGAGCAAGAGGACTTGCAAATTGGCTTCATACACCACTTGCGATAATTGATAAAAGACGTGCAAAGGCAAATGTTTCAGAAGTTATGAATATTATCGGTGATGTAAAAGGTAAAAAAGCTATTCTGATTGACGATATGATTGATACAGCAGGAACAATTTGTAATGCAGCCCAAGCTTTAATTGATAAAGGAGCAGTAGAAGTTTATGGGTGTGCAACACATGCTGTCTTTTCTCATCCAGCAATTGAAAGATTGAAAAACTCAGCATTTACAGAAATTGTTGTGACAGATACAATTGAATTGCCTGAAGAAAAGAAATTTAATAAATTAAAAATATTGACAACAAGCAAGATGTTTGCAGAAATAATAACTAGAATAGCTACAAATAAACCAATAAGCGGTTTGTTTGAAATGCCGGTTGATGATGGAAATGATGATTAAAATAAAAAAAAATAAAATTGAAAAAGCTGTACAAGTTTTGAAAAGAGGAGGAGTTGTCATATTTCCGACAGATACTGTTTATGGAATAGGCTCTCTTCCTGAAAAAAAATCTGTAGAAGAAATCTATAAAATAAAAAAACGTGATTTTTCTAAAAAAATAATAGCATTAATTGATGACATAAAAAATTTGAAAAATTTTATAAACGAAACTGAAGAAAATATGAATAAAATTTCTAAAATTCTTGATAAATACTGGCCAGGAGAATTAACTGTTATTTTTGGCGCAAATCGTAATTTTACTAAAAAATTTGACAAGAATATGCAAACTATAGGTATTCGTATTCCTAAAAATAAAATTGCTTTGGAATTAATAAAAAAATCTGGTGGAGTGTTATTGACTACAAGTGCTAATATTTCAGGTGAAAATTCTGTAAAAAAAATCGAAGACTTAAGTAAAGAGCTTTTAAAAAATGTAGATATTGTTATTCCAAATGAAAAGTCAGAGCTAACAGGAAAGCCTTCGACTATTGTAAAATATGAAAAAGGAAAACTTGTATTGTTGAGGGAAGGCAATATTTTATTTGATGAGATAATAAAAAATTTAAAATAAAAAACAAAAAAAGTAAAAAAATGGAAAGGAGAATTTATGGCAAAAATGGTAAATCCTAATACAGTTAGTAATATGGATTTAATAAATGCAAAATCACAGGCTAAAATGCAGCAGCTTGTACAAAAAATTGGAAAAGGTAAAAGAAAAGTTAATGTTACATTTTCAAAAATGTCAAGAAGCTATTTGGCAAGAATGATTGAAGAGATGAAAAAAATGATGAGTCAATACGAAAAGCAGCTTCCAAATGTATTTGGCTTCTTTAAATATTTAGAAAATGAAGTTAAAATTACTAAAGCAAATAAAAAAGAAAAAACTAAAAATGTGAAATTATCTTATGAAGAAGTTGATTTTTTTAAATTGCAGCTAAAGGAAACATTAAAGGGGATTGATGCTCAAAGTGCAACTTTAAAATGGTACAATTTGATAAAAAAAGGATTATTCAAAACATTAAAAAAACAAACAGAATTAGTGTTGGAAGAATTTAATAGCGGAAGTGTGAAAAAGAAATAGTTGAAAATATAAAAGTGGGAAGGGAAAATTGAGGACAATGAATGAAAAAATAATTGAAAAGGTAAAATTAAAGGATATTTCAGATAATAAAAAAAATAATTTGTTATCAAAAGATACTGTTTCATATTTAAATGAAATTGTAAAAGCTGGATTTAAGGAGCGAGCCAGCGATATTCATGTGAAATTTGATTTGCTAGAAGGAATGGAAATAAAATATCGGATTGATGGTTATCTTAAAGAAAGTCAGAAATTATATGAAGCTGTGAATAAAAAAGTTCTTGAAAAAAATATTACAGAAATTATTGCTAGAATGAAAGTTTTGGCTGGAATGAATGTTGCAGAGAAAAGAAAGCCGCAAGACGGCAGCTTTTCTTTTTTATTAAATATAAAAAATTTTAATAAACGTTATGATATAAGGGCTGCGTATATGCCAACGGTTGGTGGAGAAAGTATGGTTTTACGTATTTTAGAAAATTATCTAAAAGATACAAAACTTGAAACGTTAGGATTTTCAAAGCAAAGTATCGAAATGTTAAATGAAATTTTAGATAGGAAATATGGAATGATTCTAGTAAGTGGGCCTACAGGTTCTGGAAAATCTACAACATTAAAATCTTTAATAAATATGTTAAATGACGGAAGGAAAAAAATCATAACTGTAGAAGATCCAGTTGAAAGCAAAATTGATGGAACTGTTCAAATACAGGTAAATCAAGAAATTGGAGTAACATTTTCTGAAGTTTTAAAAGCTACATTAAGAAATGATCCTGACATTATTGTAATTTCTGAGATTAGGGACGAAGTTGCAGCAGAAATAGCTGTAAGAGCTGCATTAACAGGTCATCTTGTAATTTCTACAATTCATACAAATGATGCAGTTTCTACATTAATCAGGCTAGTAGACATGGGAATCCCAAAATATCTAATATTAGATTCATTAATTGGAGTAATTGGGCAGCGATTAGTTGGAAAAAAATGCCAGAAGTGTATGGGAAAAGGTTGCGATGAGTGTTCTAGTGGATACAGTGGAAGAATTTCAATAAATGAAATACTTGTATTAAATCAAGATGTCCGGAATATTTTGAAGGAAGATAATCATCTTGGCTCTGAAACTAAAAATAAATTAAAAATGTTAAATCAAAAAGACAATGAACAAAAATATTTTATTGATTTTACGGAAGATGCTGATGAAAAAATTGAAAAGGGATTGATTTTTGAAAGAGAGAAGACAACGGTTATTTTTTAAAAATTTATTTCTAAAATGAAAATAAATTAGTTTTGGAAATTTTTGTAATTTAATTATGTTACTCAAACTCCATCAGAGCCTAAAATATAAGCACATAATTTTTTATATTTTATAGGAGTTTGAGTGCGGTTTAGAATTTTTTTTATTAGCATTTGAGTAAAAGTAAAAAAATTGTAAAAAGTTGTTGACATTTATTTAAAATTATGATATTATATTTCTTGTCCGAGAGTGATTAGAAAAAATGAGAAGTTCACTTGTTAAAGGAACGGTGTATAGCGCAGTTCGGTAGCGCACCTGCCTTGGGAGCAGGGGGTCGTAGGTTCAAATCCTACTACACCGACCATCTTATAGATTTTGCGGGAGTAGCTCAGTTGGTAGAGCGTCAGCCTTCCAAGCTGAATGTCGCGAGTTCGACCCTCGTCTCCCGCTCCATTTTATTTAAAACAAAAAAATCATATATATGGTGATCGTAGTTCAGTTGGTAGAGCGCCAGTTTGTGGCACTGGTTGTCGCGGGTTCAAGTCCCGTCGATCACCCCATAATATGAGCCATTAGCTCAGTCGGTAGAGCACTTGACTTTTAATCAAGGTGTCACTGGTTCGATCCCAGTATGGCTCACCATTTATTAAAATTAAATAATGTTTGCGAGAGTGGCGAAATTGGTATACGCACTAGACTTAGGATCTAGCGTCTTCGACATGTGGGTTCGAGTCCCACCTTTCGCACCATTTAAATAAATTAATTTATTAGTATCAGCACTTCTAAAGGTTGATATTTTTTTTTTGCAAATATTTATCCTTTAAAATTTTTAACTTATCTCATAAAATTGACAGAGTAAAAAATATAAGGGCAGCCAAAATAACATAATAAAATATTTTGGGCTGTCTTTTTTAAATCATTCTGCTTTGTGATATTTTCTTCAGAACTTCCCTCATCAGACTTTCTTCTCTTCTTAAATATGGAATATTTGTCCTTTTTCCTACTTCGCTAATAATATTTGGCAAACAATTTGTTTCTATTACTTTTTTCATTGTATACTCTCTTGTCCCATTAATACTAAACCCCATTTGAATAACGAATACATTATAAATCTTTTTATAGATTAAACCTAATATTTATTTTCAAATAATTAAAATAAATATCCGCTTTTTAAACGGGGAATAGTATAAAATACAGTTTATGAGTCTTATTCCTATCCTTGCAGATTTTTTCAATCCCACGATGTATAGCAACCATCCTCATATATGTATTTCTGCTTCTTCTGCATTTCATATGGTCTTTATCAATTTCTATATATACTGGTGAATTCTCATCCTTTTCAAACCTTTCAATATTAAGTTTCGGCATTTCAAAAGAATTGACAAGATTATACGTGGTAGCCTTTGAAACACCGTAAGGATTTGCAAGAAATGAAGCCGCAGTATGCTGATATTCAAAAAGTATAGTAAAAATCAGCTCCTCTTATTTTTCATGTAATTTTCCCTCCTTGAATTAAATAAAATTTGACTTGCTTGTCTTTATATAAACTCCACTTGAAATAACAAGTAATATGACTGATATTATCTGTAAAACATACATTAAAAACCAATTAAGAAGAATTGGTGTGATGAGTGCAATTATTCCAATAATTCCAGATACAAGAACAGGCATACTCTGTTTTACTACTATCATCTCACTTTCCCATTCATAGTTAGGATATTTTTTATTTAATGAAATTCCTATCACCGTTATAAAAAGTGAATAACATATAGGAACAATGATTAGATTAATTATTTGAATAAGATTCATATTAAGTTTTAGTATAAATACAAATATGGAAATTATGTATCCAATCAGATGAAGTGTAAGATTTACTGCTATCTTGGAATTTAAAATAGTTTTTACTTTAATAGGAGAACTTTGCAAAATCCAAATATTTTTTCCTTCTAAAGATATAGACGAAGCTGCCGGACAACTAAGTGTTAGCATAGATGCAATAAAAATTGGAGCTAGATTTGAAAGATATTCGTTTATATTTTCAACTCCTGAATACTTTCCTAGTTGTTCCACAGAATTAAACAACAAAAATATACTAAAAACACATAAAAGTACCACACCAAGCCCTGCATTCAATACTTCCGTATATGAGCTTAGAAATCGTTCAAGTTCCTTTTTATATAAAGCCAAAAATACTGATTTTCTGTTATAAGATTTTTTGTTGTTAGAATATCTTGATGTTGTTTTGGTAAGAGTATTAAGCAGTTCATATTTGAGTGAAACAATTTGTATAAATATATAGAAAACTACTGTTGAAAGAGCAATAAAAAATCCCATTCCCATGTACATCGGGAAATTATAGTATTGAATAAATAACTTAGAAATTGGATACAGCTTTGTAATTTGCTTAGCAAGTATAATTTTAATACTATTTTCATTACCTGATTTCATAGCTGATACTGCAATGTATCCGATTATACCTATCATTGCAAATGAAAAAATTAGAGAAATAATATTTTTCTTTTTAAAAAAAGATGAAGCGACAACAATAATGATTCCTATACATGTTGCTATGCACATAGGTATCAATGGGGTAAAAATTATGGAAGTAAAATACAATATAATCTGTAATACGTTTAAACTTTTGCTTAATACCCAAACAATTCCTCCCGGAAGCATAAACATTGATCCTATTAAAAAATTTAATAAATACATAAAAATAAACTTGCTACTTATAATATCCGAACTTTTTAAAGGTAAAGATAAAAGGATTTCCATGTCCCGACTGTCAAATAAAATTCCATTAGAATAAAATATTGTCAAAAATAATATCACAAAACTTGATATCGCTAACATATATGCCGGTATCAATTCCTGCTGTCCCGCTTGTACCAGCGTTTCGGCTGTTATGATATTATAGATGCCAAAGAATATGGCAAAAGCTGTTATTCCAAAACTTGTAATAACAATAGAATTTTGTTTTTTATTTCCCAGTTCTCTAATTTCGTTGATTGGAAAGAAATTTATCAATTGTGCTTTAATTAATATCCAAATTTTACTCATTATCCTGTACCTCCATAAAAAAAGTTTCCAAAGATTTATCGCCTTTGACCTCTCCTATATTACCACTTGCGATTAACTTTCCATTTTTTATAATTGCAATCTTATTACATAATTTTTCTGCAACATCCAATACATGTGTTGAAAAGAAAATAGCTCCACCATTTGATACACATTCGTGCATTATTTTCTTCAACAGAAAAGATGCTTTCGGATCAAGTCCTACAAAAGGCTCATCTAAAATAAATAGCTTCGGGTCATGTACCAGTGCAGAAATAATCGCTGTTCGTTGTTTCATACCATGTGAATACGAAGATATTAACCTTGAAAGATGCTCTGTCATTTCAAATAAATCACCATATCTTTGAATTTTTTCTCTACGTATTTCGGCAGGAACTTCAAATAAATCCGCAATAAAATTGATGTACTGAAATCCTGTCAGATGTTCATAAAGGTCTGGATTATCTGGAATGTATGCCATCATTTTTTTACAAATAACAGGTTCTGATTTAATGGAATGTCCATCAATAGTTATACTTCCGTTCTCAAAGTTATGAATCCCTACTACCGCTTTTATCGTTGTAGTTTTTCCAGCTCCATTTGCTCCAATAAAACCATAAATATCTCCAGACCGCACTGAAATAGATAGGTTGTCAACAACCTTTTTATCTCCATAAAATTTACTTAAATTTTTTATATCTAACATAATTTACCTCCATTGACAATTTGTCAGTTATTTTTTGAAATAAAACCGATAACTTGTGTAGCATCAGCTATCGGCACATCATTGTTTTTACAAATATTCTATTATTTTTTTAATTGCTAAAGAGTTTTTTTGTATTTAAACTTTGTTCAAGCATTATCTTAAATGCATTTAAGTAATCATTGACAGGTTCTTTTTTTGAATATCTTATACTTATGTTATTTGAAACAAAAACATAAGCCGTCATAAGAAATTCTGCTGTTTCTAATGGATATTTTACAGAAAAAACTTTTTCTGATATTCCTTGTTTTATTATCTTCTCAAAATATATTGTCAGTTTTTCAATAATCTTATGGGATAACTTATCTATTAAGTATCTATTTTCTTCAAGATCAACTGTTTTTTGTAATTCGTTTTCTTCGTCTGTAACATTTTCAGTAGATATAATCGTTTCATCAATAAATGCTCTGATTTTTTCTATTGCATTTTTTTTATCATCATAAGCAATTAAATGAATACGCCTTAGTAACTTATCTGAATATTGTTCAACAAGACAGTATAAGATATCCTCTTTATTTTTAAAGTGATAATATAACAACCCTCTTGATATATTTACTTTATCAACTATATCCTGAGTAGTTGTATTAGTATATCCTTTCTCCATAAAAAGTATCATTGCAGCATTTATAATCTCAGCACGCCGCATTTTGGGTTCTTTTACATCTCGCATTTTATTCCTCCTAATTGTATTGTACTACCTAACTGACAATTTGTCAATTAAAATTTTAATATATTTAGTCTTGGATTTTTTAAAATAGTTAAACCAAATCAGTATTTCAACAAAGTAAAATATTTTATAGAATTAATTATTTTGATATATATCTTACAAAAAATCTAAATTATTTAAAAATATAATTTTTTAATTGCTCCTATATTTTTTACTCTGTCCATAAAATTATTCAACTGGTTATTTTTTATGAATTATGCTAAAATAGTTTTGGTAAATTTAAAATAAAAAATTAAATTGTAAATGGAGGAAAGGCATTGGATATTTTAAAAAATGTAGCAAGTGAGCTAAAATTTGGCGAGTCACAAGTGGAAAATACGATAAAACTTTTTGACGAAGGGGCGACTGTGCCGTTTATTGCTCGTTATAGAAAAGAAGTTACGGGAAATCTGGACGAGGAGCAAATTAGGGATGTAATTGAGAAAGTTACTTATTATAGAAATTTGGAAAAGAGAAAAGAAGAAGTTTTAAGACTTATAGAAGAACAGGGGAAATTGACTGATGAGTTGAAAAATAGCATAACTTACGCAACAAAACTTCAGGAAGTGGAAGATCTTTATTTGCCTTACAAGAAAAAGAAAAAAACAAAGGCAGATATTGCAAAAGAGCAAGGGCTAGAACCTTTGACAGAATTTGCGTTGGTGACAATGACTACTTTTGAGATGTTGGAAAAAGAAGCGGAAAAATATTTGAGTGAAGAAGTTTTGTCGGTTGAAGATGCGATTAATGGTGTGCATTTGATTATTGCACAAAATATTTCGGAGGATGTGAAAATAAGGGAATTTTTGAGAGATAAAATTTCAGAATTTGGAATTTTGACTTCTAAAGTTGTGGAAAAAAATAAGGAAAATGATGAAAAAGGGGTTTATCAAGACTATTATGAGTATTCAGAGCTTATTAAAAAAGCGGCTTCTAATAGAATTTTGGCGATAAATCGTGGTGAAAAAGAAAAAATATTAAAAGTTGATATTGAAATTGATGAAAAATTTGAAAAATTTATAATGGATTTTATTTTGAATACTTTTGAAAATAAAAATTTAATTGAATTTTTGAGTAAAGTTATAAAAGATTCACTGGATAGACTGGCTTATCCGTCAATAAAAAATGAAGTGAGAAATATTTATACTGAAAAAGCTGAGGAAGAAGCGATTAATATTTTTTCTGAAAATTTAGAAAAACTGCTTTTGCAGCCGCCTTTGAGTAAAAAAACATTGATGGGCCTTGATCCCGGTTACAGAACAGGTTGTAAATTGGTAATTATTAACAAAGACGGATTTTATGAAACAAATGATGTGCTTTTCCTAGTTGAAGAAATGCATAATCCTAAACAGCTTGAAACTGCAAAGAAAAAAATATTAGATTACATAAAAAAATATGATGTTGATATTATTGCGATTGGAAATGGGACAGCTTCCCGTGAAACTGAAAGTTTTGTGGCAAATGTTATAAAAGAGGCATCAAAACCTGTGTCATACTTGATTGTGAGTGAAGCTGGAGCTTCGGTTTATTCAGCTTCAAAAATTGCAATTGAGGAGTTTCCTGATTTGGATGTAACGGCGAGAGGAGCGATTTCGATTGCTAGAAGGATTCAAGATCCGATGGCTGAGCTTGTAAAAATTGATCCAAAATCAATTGGAGTTGGAATGTATCAGCACGATGTAAATCAGAAAAAATTGAATGAAACATTGGAGCAAACGATTGAGCATGTTGTAAATAATGTTGGAGTCAATATTAATACGGCTTCTTGGGCATTACTTAGTTTTGTGTCTGGAATTAAGAAAAATGTGGCTAAAAATCTTGTAGATTACAGGCATGAAAATGGAGATTTTAAGGATAGAAAAGAATTGAAAAAGGTAAAAGGGCTTGGAACGAAGGCGTTTGAACAAATGGCAGGATTCGTTGTGGTGCCTAATAGTAAAAATCCTTTGGATAATACGATAATCCATCCAGAATCATATCATATCGCTGAAACTATTTTGAAGGAAGCAAATTGTAAGGTTGACGATTTAAAATCTGATTTGGATGAAGTTAGACAAAAATTGAAAACAGTGAATTTGGACAAAATTATAAAAGAAAATGATTTTGGACCACAAACTGCAAAAGATGTTTATGAAGCGTTGCTAAAAGATAGAAGAGATCCAAGAGATGAGTTTGAAAAACCATTATTGAGATCGGATATTTTAAATATGGATGATTTGCAAGAAGGAATGGTTTTGGAAGGAACTGTGAGAAATGTGGCAAAATTTGGAGCATTTGTGGATATAGGGCTAAAAGGAGATGCACTGCTTCATATTTCTGAAATTTCTGATAAATTTGTAAAAGATGCTACAAAAGAGCTATCTGTGGGACAAATTATTAAAGTTAAAATTTTATCGCTGGATAAAGAGCGTGGAAGAGTGGGACTTACGAGAAAAGGATTATAGAAAATTTAATAGATATTAAAAAAAAGTAAAAATGTTATAAAAAATGAAAAAATTTAAAAAAAAATTTGTACTTTTTAAAAAAATTTGGTACTATATAATAGAAAGATAGTTTAGGTTATTAAAAATTATAAAAGATTATTCTAAATTTTATAATAAAACATAACCTAAAAAATTTAAAGAATTTTTAAAAAACCAAATTGATTTTAAAAAATGAAATATTATGTGTATTTTAATTTTTTGAATAAATTTTTCTTTTTAAAACTTTTTTAAAAAATATAAATAGAAGGAAGGTTCGGAAATGGGATTATTTTTAATTGGATTAGTGCCAATAGTTGTATTTTTGATATTATTAACATTTTTGAAAAAATCAGCTATGTTTAGTGCGTATGCCAGCTTAATAGTGGCAATTATTTTAAACTTTATTGTCCCTGGATGGCGAATGCCAGTTCAAGGGGTTATCGCTTCAGTTATTGAAGGATTTGCAACAGCATGGATGCCTATTGGTTTTGTTGTATTTGCTGCATTGTTTGCTTATGATTTATCAGTAAAAACTGGTAAAATTGAAACAATTAAATCAATGTTAGGAAGCATTTCAACAGATAAAAGAGCTCAAGCATTGATATTAGCTTGGGGATTTGGTGGATTTATAGAAGGTATTGCTGGATATGGTACAGCAGTTGCGATTCCTGCGGCAATAATGGTTTCATTAGGATTTACTCCCCTAAGTGCAGCGTTAATTTGTCTAATTGCAAATTCAACACCAACAGCATTTGGAACAGTTGGACTACCTGTTACAACAATGATTACAAACTTTAAATTAAACGCAGGGGAAACAGCATTTTATACATCATTACTATTATTAGTATTAACATGTATTATACCATTTATATTAGTAATGATGGCTAATAAAGAAATTGATGGCGGAAAAAATTCAACATTTGGAAGAGGAATCTTACCTGTAGTTATCGCTTCAATTGTAGGTTATCTGACTCAACCATTTATCGCAAAAGCAATGGGTGCAGAATTACCAACAATTTTATCAAGTTTATTTGCAATGATCTTAATGATAGTTGCTACTAAAATCTTTATTAAAGAAGATGAAAGTGCAAAATCTAATAAAGGTCAAGCTATTACTGGAAAAGATGCATTTATGGCTTGGATTCCATATATTTTAATGATAATCTTAATTATCGGAACAAGTCCAGTTGTAGAAGCTGTTCATAAAGCTCTAGAACCAACAACAACACATTTTAATTTTGCTTTAGGACATCAAGCTGCATGGTTTAAAGATAAAGGAGATCCAAGTGTAATATTCAAATGGATTTTAGCTCCAGCAGCACCATTATTTGTAGCAACAGTTATTGCAGGATTTATCCAAGGTGTAAAACCAAAAGTTATGGCTGAAACTTTGAAAGAAACAATACTTAGTAAATTACCTTCAGTTGTGGTAATTATGGGAATTGTGGCATTGTCAGTAGTTATGAAACACAGTGGAATGATTGAAAGTATAGCAAAAGGATTTGCTGCAACAGGTAAATTCTTCCCAGTTATTTCGCCGTTCTTAGGAACAATTGGTACATTTGTAACAGGAAGTGACTTGGCATCTAACTTATTATTCGGTGGAGTTCAAGTAAATATAGCAGGATCGCATGATGCATTGAAAGCATTGTATATCGCCGCTGGTACAGGTGGAGCGACAGGAGGAAAAATGATTTCTCCACAAAATATCGCAATTGCCGCTTCAACAGTTGGATTGATGGGTAAAGAAGGAGATATGCTTAAATTTACTGTTAAATATTCAATAGCTTATGCAGCTGTTTTAGGTATTTTAACATTCATCGGAGCAGGAATACTTGGATAATTTTAAAACTAAAAATTAAAATTATAAAATTAAGAAAATTAAATGTAATAAATAAAAAAGGAGAATACCGAAGTTAGAAAAATTTTGGTATCTCCTTATTTGTATATTTAAGGACGAATTATTTAAAAATATATAAAATTGTGATATAATAGAAGACATAAAAACAGCAAAAAAAATAATTAAAAGAAATAGGAGGAAGTAATGTCAGAAAATAACAATCCAGAAAAAGTGGATTATGCAAAAACGCTTAACTTGCCAAAGACAAGTTTTAAAATGAAAGCTAATTTGGCACAAAAAGAACCTTTGACATTAAGGGACTGGAAAAAAGCTGAGATTTATGAAAAATCATTAAAAGAGGGAGCACCATTTTTTGTATTGCATGATGGACCGCCTTATGCGAATGGAGATATTCACATTGGACATGCGTTAAATAAAATATTGAAGGATATTATCTTAAAATATAAGAGATTAAGAGGTTATAATGCACCGTATATTCCAGGTTGGGATACTCACGGACTTCCTATCGAGTGGAAAATAATGGAAGAACTTGGAGAAAAAGCAAAAAATATGACTCCACTGCAAATTAGACAGGAATGTAAAAAATATGCTCTAAAATGGGTAGAAAAACAAAAAGAAGGATTTAAAAGACTAGGAATCTTAGGAAACTGGGATAATCCTTATGTTACTTTAAGACCTGAATATGAAGCAGAACAATTAAAGGTATTTAAGGAAATCTATGAAAATGGCTATGTTTATAAAGGATTAAAGCCTGTTTACTGGTCACCTACAACTGAGACAGCTTTGGCTGAAGCGGAAATTGAATATAAAGATGTAACTTCTCATTCAATTTATGTAAAATTTGAAGGGGAAAAAGATTTGACTGATAAATTAGGTGTGGATGAAGCAAGTATTTTAATTTGGACAACAACACCTTGGACATTGCCAGCAAACTTGGGAGTATTCTTACATCCTGAATTTGATTACGGATTGTATAAAACTGAAAAAGGTAATCTTGTAGTTGCAAAGGACTTGGCTGAAGATGTGTTTAAAACATTGGACTTGTCGTATGAATTATTAAAAGAATTTAAAGGGACAGAATTGGAATATACTCATTATCAACATCCGTTCTTAGATAGAAAAGGGTTAGTAATGAATGCTGATTATGTAACAATAGATGCAGGTACAGGAGCAGTTCATACAGCGCCAGGACATGGGGTTGATGACTATAATTATGCATTAAAATATGGAATTGGAATATTGTCGCCAGTAGATGATAGAGGACATATGACTAAAGAAGCTGGAAAATATGAAGGAATGTTCTATGCAAAAGCAAGTAAAGCGATTGTTGAAGACTTGACTGAAAGCGGACATATGTTGTACCATACAACTTTTGTTCACTCGTATCCACATGATTGGAGAAGTAAGAAGCCAGTTATTTTCAGAGCGACTGAACAATGGTTCATTAGCATTGATGAAAGCGATATCAGGGAAAATGCATTAAAGGCATTGGAAAATGTTGAATTTGTGCCATCTTGGGGTAAAAATAGAATTGGTTCAATGTTAGAAACTCGTCCTGACTGGACTATTTCAAGACAAAGAGTCTGGGGAGTGCCAATACCATTATTTTACAATAGAGCGACTGATGAAGTTATCTACGAGCCTGAAATTATGGATAGAATAATAGAATTGGTTAAAAAAGAAGGAACTGATATTTGGTGGAAATATGAAGCCAAAGAAATTATTGGGGATGAACTTTTAGAAAAATATAACTTGAAAGATGTGGATATTAGAAAAGAGAGAAGTATAATGGATGTCTGGTTTGATTCTGGAGTTTCGCATAGAAGTGTGCTAGTTCCAAGAAACTTGCCAAGACCAGCAGATTTATATCTTGAAGGAAGTGACCAGCACAGAGGTTGGTTCCAATCTTCACTATTGACATCAATTGCAAGTACAAAAGATGCACCTTACAAGAGAATATTAACTCACGGATTTACAATGGACGGACAAGGTAGAAAAATGTCTAAATCACTTGGAAATACAATACTTCCAAAAGATATTACAGAAAAATACGGAGCAGATATTTTAAGACTTTGGGTATCTTCAGTAGATTACAGAGAAGATGTGAGAATTTCTGAAAATATTTTACAGCAAATGTCAGATGCCTACAGAAGAATTAGAAATACAGCGAGATTCTTGATGGGTAACTTAAATAACTTTGACTATGCAAATGATAAAGTTGACTATAAAGATATGTTTGAAATTGACAAATGGGCAATGCACAAACTGGAAGAATTAAAAGAAAAAACAACTGAATATTATGATAAATACGAATTTTACAGTTTATTCCAAGAAATTACATATTTCTGCTCAATGGAAATGTCTTCATTCTATCTTGACATCGTAAAAGACAGACTTTACTGTGAAGGTACAACTTCAATCGAAAGAAGAAGTGCTCAAACTGTGCTGACAGAAGTTCTAAAAGTGTTAGTAAGAATTATTTCACCAGTATTGTCATTTACTGCTGATGAAATTTGGGAAAGAATTCCAGAAGCGTTAAAAGAAGAAGAAAGTGTGCATTTATCAAAATGGATTGAAGCAAATCCTGAATACTTAAATGAAGAGTTGGCTAAAAAATGGGATAAAATCGCTCGTTTAAGAAGAGAAGTAAATAAAAAACTGGAAGCAGAAAGACAGACTGGATTAATAGGGCATTCTCTTGATGCAAGAGTTCTTTTAAACATTGCCAATGATGAATATTCATTTATAAAAGATTATACAGAAAATGAAGTTTCTGACTTATTTATCGTATCTCAAGTTAAATTTGTAAATGATAGTTTAGCAGAAAGTGAAATCGAAGGAATAAGTATAAGTGTGGAAAAAGCGTCTGGAGAAAAATGTGAAAGATGCTGGAAGTATGATGAAGAAGTTGGGCACGATCACAATCATTCAGATGTTTGTCCGAGATGTGCAAGCGTTCTGGAAAAAATGTAATATAAATTTATTTTGTAAAATTGGACTAAATATATCTAAATAAATAACTTATTCAGTCCGATTTTTACAAATATGTGTCAATAAAAATGTGAGGAGAAAAGAATGCCTTATATAATTATTATTTTGGTTTTAGCTGCATTAGATCAAATTACAAAGCAGTTAATGTACAACATAGCAGGTGGAGTTTCAGGTTTTTCAATACCATTAATAAAAAATTTTTTTCATTTGACTTATGTTGAAAATCATGGCGGAGTTTTTGGACTTTTGCAGGGTAAAATCAATCTTTTTACGATAGCAAGTACGGTTCTGATTATATATGTAATCGCTGTAGAATACAAAAATTTTAAGAACTATAGCAAATGGACAAAAATAGGAGTAGCAGTAATTGCCGCTGGAGCTTTGGGAAATATGATTGATAGAATTTTTCGGGGATATGTGATTGATATGATTGATTTTCGAGGAATTTGGGTTTTTGTATTTAATGTTGCGGATATGTATGTTCATATTGGGATTTATATTATTGTGATTGATTATTTAGTGAGAAAGTGTAGAGAGAAAAAGAGTGGTGAATAATTGATGTTTGGAGGGCTAATCTTAGTATTGTTATTTTTTGTTCTAATTATAGTAGTGATTATTTTGATTATAAGCATAATAATTTCAAAAAATAAACTAAGAACAACATTTAAAATAAATATTGGAATACTAATTTTTGTGCTCTTATTTTTCTTTATTTGGTTTCCTGTTAAAGAAAATACAGTTTTAAAATTAAAAAATGGATATTTGGTAGAAATAGAAGATTTTGAACATACTGCTTATTATTTAACAAATGTCGGTTATTTAGAAGGTTTAAAAAAAGAAAAAAATAATTGGATTGGCTATATTAATAAAATTGAAGAGCTTCCAAGTGATATTTTTTATTTGATGGGATATGATGAATTAACTGAAAAAGAAAGAAAAAAAATAGATAAAAAATCAGGATATTTTATCATCAATTCAAAAGAAGAAATATTTAATTTAACAGAAGAACAATTAAAAGAAAAATTGAAAATAAAAAACCTTAATTTGAAATATCCATTTAAAGTTATACGACAATATGGAGAAAAAAAGGAATTATCACCATATTATAAATTTATAGAGGATAATTATTTATCAAATAAAATAAATATAACAACGTTTAATACTATTAAATATACAACTATAGCATTATTGACTTTAGTAGCAGTGATTTTGAAAATAAAATTAATAAAAAAGAGAAAGGATAGAGATAAATGACTTTTCAGGAAATTATATTAACTCTTCAAAAATTTTGGGGAGATAAAGGATGTATAATATCAAATCCGTATGATATTGAAACAGGTGCAGGAACATTTAATCCAGATACTTTTTTGATGTCATTAGGGCCTGAACCTTGGAATGTTGCCTATGTTGAGCCATCACGTCGTCCAAAAGATGGAAGATACGGTGAAAATCCCAACAGAGTGTACCAACATCATCAATTTCAGGTAATTATGAAACCATCACCAGAAAATATTCAAGAACTTTACTTAGAAAGTTTGGTTGCACTAGGAATTAATCCTAAGGAACACGACATAAGATTTGTGGAAGACAACTGGGAAAGTCCTACACTTGGAGCGTGGGGATTAGGATGGGAAGTTTGGCTAGATGGAATGGAAATTACACAGTTTACGTATTTCCAGCAAGTTGGAGGACTGGAAGTGGAAATCGTTCCATCAGAAATAACTTACGGACTTGAAAGAATTGCACTTTATTTACAAAACAAAGATGATGTAAAAGATTTAGAATGGACAAAAGGTGTAAAATACGGAGAAAGAAGATTCCAGTTTGAGTATGAATTGTCAAAATACAGCTTTGAAGTAGCAGACGTTCCAATGCACTTTCAGCTTTTTGATATGTACGAAAAGGAATCTAAAAATTGTTTAAACAACGATTTAGTATTCCCGGCTTATGAATATGTTCTAAAATGCTCACATACATTTAACAACCTTGATGCAAGAGGGGCAATTAGTACAACAGAAAGAATGTCTTATATTTTAAGAATTAGAGATTTGGCTAAGGGATGTGCAGAAAAATTTGTAGAAGCTAGGGAAAGATTGGGATTCCCGTTGCTGAATAAAAATAAATAGACAAAAAGAGGGGGATTCTTCTTTTGAAAGGAGGGCTGTTGAATGAAATTGTCAATAAGAAATGTTGGAAAACTGAAGGAAGCTGATGTTGAGATAAATGGGATAACTGTTATTACTGGTGAAAATGATACTGGGAAAAGTACAGTTGGGAAAGTTTTGTGGAGTGTTTTTAATAGTTTTTTTGAAATAAAGAAACAAATACGAACAGATAAAATTTCAAGTATTTTGGAAGAATTGAGAAGAGTATCTTCAATACAAGATATTAGGAATAATCTTGCACATTCATCAATTGTAGAATATGATTTAGATTTGAATGATTTTTTAAAACAGCTAGAAAAAAAATTAGAAGTATTGAATGATGTAAGAGGTTTAGATGATGAATCAAAAGATGAATTGAAGGATACTTTAAAAAAAATAAAAAAAAGAATTAATTTATCTGATGATGAGATTATGAAAGAGATTACTCAAATTAATTTTAATAAAGAATTTAATAGTCAGATTAATAATTTAAATTTTTTAGAAGAAGGGAATATAGATTTAAAAATAAAGAATAAGAATATAAATCTAATAATTTCTAATGATAAGATACAAATTAAAGATTTTTTTTCATTATATGAAAATGTAATGTTATTGGATAATCCAAGAATTATTGATAATTTATCAGAAAATATCATTCTTTCAGCAAATAAAATATTTTCAATTATTGAAAATTTACATAATTCTAAATTTATCTCGATGTTAAGAAATGATAAAAGTAGCACAGCAACAGATAATATTTTAAATGAAGAAAAATTATTTAAAATAGAAGAAAAGTTGAATAAAATTGTTGATGGAAAATTTTTGAAAAAAGATTTTGGAGTATATTTTTATAGAAATAAATCTGGCAAGGAAATAAATATAAAAAATTTATCAACAGGATTTAAGGTATTCTCAATAATAAAATTACTTATTCAAAATAATCAATTAAGAGAAAATGGAACAATAATTCTTGATGAACCAGAAATTCATTTACATCCAGAATGGCAACTAAAATTTGCTGAATTGATAGTTTTATTGCAAAAAGAGTTTGGAATGCATATTTTATTGACAACACATAGTCCGTATTTTTTAAATGCAATTGAAGTTTTTTCGGAACGACATAAAATTGATGATAAATGTAAATATTATGTGGCTGAAAATGAAGGAAATAGTAGTATTATAAAAGATGTAACAGGAAATACAAGAGAAATTTATAGAAAATTAGCAAGACCGATTCAGGATTTAGAAAATATTAGATATAGCAGTGATTTAGATGAGTAAAAAAATTAATTTGAAAATATATAATACTTCTACATTAAAGCAAACTTCAAAAGATGATAACAATGAAGAATATATGACAGAAAGTCAAATTAAAGTAATTAATTTTGATAGTGTTGGAGGAGATAAGTACACTAGAAATAATAATTTGAGTATTCAGCTAAAAACAAATGATGTTTTATTTTTACATAGCGATAGAAGATATACTTTTATTGAATTTAAAAATGGGAAATTACTTGATAAGTCTAATAGAATTGATATAAAAAAATTAAAGGATATAGAGTTAAAGATTCTTAATAGTATGTTTGTTTTAGGAGATATTGAGGAAAAATCTTTAAATACTTTAAAAGAAATTACAAATTATATTTTAGTCTACAATGAAGAAAAAAATTCACCAAATGAAAAGAATTCCATTTCAGAGATTGGAAATTATTTTGTAAATCAAGGAAGTAGTTTATCAGTTGGAGAAAATACTTTTGATGAAGATGAAATCATTTGTTTTGGACTTGAAAAATTTAAAGGTTATTGCTTCAAAAATGTACACACTTACTCAAAAGAGGAATTTGAGGAAAAATTTGTAAAAAAGATGGAAAATAGAAATATTGTTTAGAAAAATAGTTAAAAAGAAATAAAAATGTAAATTTGTAAAGGAGAGAATTAATTATGAATTTTCTTTTTGAAATAGGATTGGAAGAATTGCCTGCACAATATGTGGATAAGGCGGAAAAGGATCTGAAAAAAATAATAGAAAATGAATTAAAATCTGAAAGAATTAAGTTTTCAGAAATTGAATCGTTTAGTACGCCTAGAAGGGTTACAGCGATTATAAAGGATTTGGCTGAAAAACAGGATGATTTGGATAAAAAAAGTGTAGGGCCTTCAGTTGAGATTGCTTATAAGGATGGACAACTTACAAAGGCTGGAGAAGGATTTGTAAAGTCACAAGGTGCTACGGCTGATGATATAAAGATTATTGAAAATGAAAAAGGGAAGTATATTTCGATTGAAAAGTTTATTGCAGGGAAGGATACTAGGGAGATTTTGCCTGAAATATTGAAAAATGCGATAAAGAAAATAGAGTTTGAAAAATCAATGAAGTGGGCTGATAGAACGTTTAGATTTGTAAGACCGATTAAATGGTTTGTGACTTTATTTGATAATGGGGAAATTTTACCTTTTGAGTTTGAAGGGCTAAAAGGTGGGAATAAGACTCGTGGAATGAGATATTTTGCTTCTCAGGACATTGAGATTAATAATCCGCTTGATTATGAAAAAATATTGCTTGAAAATTTTGTTATTGTAGATGGTAAAAAAAGAAGAGAAGAAATTTTGAGAAGCATAAAAGAAAATGGTGAAAGTGATGGAGATGTTGCAATAATTAATAAATATCTTCTTGATGAAGTAGTTAATGTGGTAGAATATCCTTATGCGATAAAGGGTGAATTTAACAAGGATTATTTACAGCTTCCTGAAGATATTATAACAATTACATTGGAAACTCATCAAAGATATTTTCCAGTAAAAGATAAGGATGGAAAATTATCAAATAAATTTATTGTTATAAGAAATGCACCTGAATATTCAGAAACTGTGAAAAAAGGAAATGAAAAAGTTGTAGAGCCAAGACTTGCCGATGCGAAATTTTTCTTTGACGAAGATTTAAAAGGTAAATTTGCAGACAATGTAGAAAAACTGAAGGAAGTTACTTTCCAAAAGGATATGGGAACAATTTTTGAAAAAGTTAAAAGAAGTGAAAAAATTGCTGAATATTTGATTTCAGAGTTAAATTTGAGTGATAAAAAAGAAAATATTATAAGAACAGTAGATTTGGCAAAAGCGGATCTTGTTTCAAATGTAATTGGAGAAAAGGAATTTACTAAGTTGCAAGGATTTATGGGTTCTGTTTATGCTAAAAAGCAAGGTGAAAATAAAGATGTTGCACTTGGGATTTTTGAACATTACTTGCCACGTTATCAAGGGGATAAATTGCCAACAACTATAGAAGGTGCCATTGCTGGAATTGCTGACAAAATGGATACAATAATTGGATGTTTTGCAGTTGGGCTAAAACCTACAAGTTCTAAGGATCCTTATGCATTGAGACGTGCTACACAAGGAATTATTCAAGTAGTATTAAATTCAAAACTATCTTTTGACTACAAAAAATTAGTTGAAAAAGCTTATGAAATTTTTGAAGCTGATAAAAAAGTATTAGAAGGAAATGTCGTAAAAGATGTAACAGAATTTTTTAAACAAAGAATAGTTAATGTACTTTCTGAAAAATATAAAAAAGATCTTATAAATTATGAAATAAATCTTGAAAGTAATATTGTAGAACTTGATAAAAAATTATCAGAATTATTAAAATTATCACAAACTGAAAATTTTGAGGTTTTAATAAATCTATTAAAACGTGTAAAAAACATTGTTAAAGATGAAAAAAATAAAAATTTAAGTATTGATAGCACATTATTTGAACAGGAAGAAGAAAAAGAACTGTATAATTTTGCAAATCAATTGGAAAATATTGAAAATACAGATTTTTCAAATTATATTGAGACATTGCTTAATAATGCTGCTGCAATTAACCATTTTTTTGATAATGTAATTATTAATTCTGATAATGAAAAGTTGAAAAATAATCGTATTGCATTATTGAAAAAGCTAGAAAATTCTATTGACAAAATGATAAATTTATAATTTAAATTTTTATGGATTTACACAGAATTAACACTTCAAAATCAAACCAAAAAAATATAATAATTCTGTAAAAATCTAAAGTTTAATCTAATTTTTGGATAGATTATATTAAGTTAAGCAGAATAATATATCGAATTATAAAAAATAATAAACGCCAAAAAGAATCAAAATTATTAGATGACTGATAAGTCAATAAAATCAGGTTGTTTAGTAGGAAAAAGTGCTAAATATAACGGTTGAAGTAGTGTATTATTTAATTTTTTTATTGACTTTTTATTAAAAAAATGATATTATAACTTGTAAACAAAAAAAGTTTTAACTATAAAAATAAATTAATTAGTTAAAGCATTGATTTTTCTCTTAAAATGTTGTATAATTTTAAAGAGGATTAGGAGAAAGAAGTAATTAAAAATTTAGAGAAAAAATTCAGGAGGAATTGAAATGAAAAAATTAGTTATTTTAGGAACAGCTTTATTGGCTTTGAATGCTGTAGCATCTGAAGTACAAGTAAAAAGTGGATATGATTTCTACAGAAAATTTAAAGCAGGATCAAGCGAATTTAGTGATGATTACAAACTTAAAAATGGACCAACTCTTGGTTTAGAATACATTGTTGATAACCAAGGTGAATTTGAATGGGGATTAGGAGCAGAATATAAATTATCATCTCATTCTGGAAAATTAATAAGAAAAGATGATAAAGCTAAATTAATGAGAAGTGTTCCAGTTTATGCAGTAGGTAAATTCAACTTAATTACAACTAACAACGGTAATGATGCTTTATACGTATTAGGAAGAGCAGGATATAACTTTGCTCATGAAGCTAAAAATGTAGATGGTAAAGTTAAAGGTGGATTATATACTGCAGCAGGAGTTGGTACTGAATTTGGGCCAGTTTCATTAGAAGCTATCTACGAAAGATCAGGAGTTAAAATTAAAACATCTGATGCTTTAGGAAATACTGAAAGAACAAGAAATTACAATGATTCAGTAGGAGTTAGAGTAGGATATAGATTTGGACAATTGAAAAATGACAGATCACCTAAAATTATAACTCAAACTGTTACAGTACCTGTACCAACTCCAGTGCCAGCACCAGCTCCAGAACCAGCACCAATTGTTAAACCAAATACTGCTGTGTTACCATTTAGCTGCTCAACTGATGAAAAGAAATGTGTAATCAGAGGATTTAAAGTAGATGGTAGAGTACCTAACGAAGGTGAAGCTGCTGACTTGAGAACTATCGCAGGTGTAATTAACCAATTTGCTGATGGTGGATCAATTGATTTCGTTGGACATACAGATTCAACTGGATCAGCTGCTTATAACCAAAAATTATCAGTAGCAAGAGCACAAAACGTAGCTAGATTATTAAGAGACTACGGATTGAAGAACTCTATTTCTTATGGAACAATTACTGGTCAAGGAGAAAGCAACCCAGCTGATACTAATGACACAGTTAAAGGAAGATACAACAACAGAAGAGTTGAATTATTCTTCCAAAACGTTGACT
>NZ_DBHIXN010000031.1:0-25907 GCF_057270615.1 Leptotrichia sp. | reverse complement strand
CATGTTTTAAATATTTAAACTCTTTGTCAAGCAAGTTTCCAGTTGCATTTATTCTTTGTTGCAAGTTTCCATATTGGTGTCCCATCATTTCGTCTGTTGCTTGATAGAATAATATCTTTTCATTTTTACCAATTCCATTTAATTTTTGGAATAATTGATTTTCTCTTGTTCCAAGTGCTTCCACTCCATATCTTTGTTCCAATCCATCAAGGAAATTATAAGTATCTGTACCGTTTACAGGTGTACCTTCATTACCTGCAAATGCTGTATAAGGTATTTTAGCTAAATATACATTTCCTATTTCTCCTGTACTTTGATCTATTGTAGCTGTTGAAATCCATGTTGCTGAACCTGAATAAATATCCCATTTTGTAATTTGAGGATTAGCAGCTATTGCATCATTATATGGTTTCAATATTCCTTGATCCACTTTTATGTATTTGCTTTGAGTGTTCATTGCAGCTTCTGATCCAATTATTAAATCTGCTTTTTGAACTTTTATTGCACTCAATCCATTAATAGGATTTGTTCCTCTCAATGTATCAACATACATTCCTATACTTGATGTCATAGCATCCACATTTTCAGCTGTTTTAGGAACAACTGTTGGATTTACAATGTTTCCAAATGGATCGATTATTTGAGCTTCTGTTGCTCCAGCGGCAGCTACTATATGAACTCCACCTACGCTTTTTCCTGTTGCTTTTCCTCCTGGCACAAATTCTTTTTCAGCTCCACCTGTTACAGTAAAGTTACCATAGTTTTTAATTACACCTCCACTTGTTCTAAAGAAAGCATAACCTTCATCTGAATTTATTATAACATTACCATAGTTAGTAAATTCAGAATTTTTTCTTACAACTACTCCTACAGCTTTTTTAGGAGCTCCTACAGTTGTTATTGTTCCGTAGTTAAATCCTTTTGCTCCTTCGTCAAGATAGATACCCATAGCTCCATCAGCTTCAAGGTTTATTGTTGCTCCTGAACCTGGTGCAGTACCGTTATATACAGTTGTTCCAACACCTGTTCCATACATACCTAAGCTATTTTTACCTTTTACATTGATTGTACCTTCATTGACAATATTTCCAGTATATGCTGGTGTCGTAGCATCTCCTGCATATCCTGCTGCCATACCTATTGAATATCTTGAATTTGGTACATCAGAATCTCCTACTGTTATTGTTCCACCAATATTTTTAGCTGTACCTCCATTTATACTGTATATTCCTACATTTCCTATTCCATTTCTTAAATCCATATCAGCATAGTTATTAACTGTTCCAGCAGAATATATTCCATAGTTATCTCCTGAAGTACCAATTGCTGTAAGTTTTGTATAATTATCAACTGTTCCAGTATTATCTCTCGAATAAACATATATTGAGCTATCATTTAAGTCAACGTTGTTTATATTAGATATAATATGGTTTCCTTGACCTACATTAGAGAATCCGAACGAATCAGCACCTATAATCATATTTGATCCGGCACCTGCTGTTACTGTCTGTCCGTTTCCAGCTGTATATACTCCTACTCCTGAATTTGATCCAACTGACACTGTTCCAGAATTCAAGTTAATGTTTCCACCTTGAGAATAAATTGCTGTTCCTTGTGATCCAGTTGTAATATTTCCATTATTAGTAACACCATATCCATAGATTCCTACTGCATTATCTCCTACTGCAATATTTCCTGAATTTGTTATATCGTTATTTGTCTTAGCGTATATTCCTATATTTGGATTATTTGGATTAGAGGCATTTCCTAATGTTATATTTCCACTATTATTTACATTTGTATTTTCTGAAATAATACCAAAGTCTTTTTCTGTTGATGATCCTGTTATTGAACCGCTATTAGTAAATGTTCCTCCACCATTTGCAAATATTCCTATAAGTCCTCCTGTAGTTCCTGTACTATTTACAAGATTTACATTTGTACCATTTGTACTATTTGCAACATTGTATATAATTCCCATTCCTCTTCCTGTATTGCTTCCAGAATATTTATATTCCAATGTTGATGATGTTGGCAATGTTGAATTTCCTGTTAAGTAAATTCCTACTCCTCCATCTTTTGTTTCAATTCCGTAATTACTGTTCAAATTAACAGTAGAATTTTGAGCATAGATTCCAATACCATTTGCTCCAACCTTAATATCTGATGATCCTGTTCCTGTAACATTTATGATTCCTCCACTTCCTGAATTTGAAGAATCTGTCACAGCTATACCTACTCCTCCATCTCCAAGTGAAAGTGGTTTACTATTAGTAACTGTTATTTCATTCAATGCTACACCTTTGTTATCATCTGCAAATATTCCTATTCCATTATTTCCAGCAACATTGATTGCACCGTCATTTATTATTTCTACAGCTTTTCCAGCGGCTCCTGCATCTTTTCCGTATGCTTGTGGTGTTGATCCTGTAGCCATTCCTACTATTCCATATCCAGAATCTGTGATATTTATAGTTCCTGAAGAAGTATTTTCAAGTTTACTTCCATTCGTTCCATACATTCCTACACCTTTATCAAGGTTTATTGTTCCTTTATTTGTAATTGTACCATAGCTTACATTTGTTGCAGCTTTGCTTAATGAACTTCCTGTTATGTTAATTGTTCCTTGGTTGTCGTATCCAGAATCAGCATTACTTGTAGCTGTTGTTGATGATGCCATTGCAAGACCTGTTCCAGTTGTAGAGTAAACTGTCACTCCTGGATTTATTGTAACTTTTTCTCTTACAAGATTAACATTATCGAATGTATCTGCAGCAGTGGCATTTCCTAACTGTGCGTTTCCAGCTATTACAAAAGTTCCATCTGAATAATATGCTTTATATCTTGAAGGATCAGCAGTAATGCTTCCAAATTTTGTAGTATTCATAACATCAGTTGCAAGGCTTCCAGAGTTTGTCCATGTTACAGTTGGTCCTCCAACTGTATTTTTGATAATCTTGGCATCTCCTGTTACTGTCAAATTAACATTACTCATACCATTATATCTTGTAGCAGTCCCTGATGTTGCTGAATAGTCACTGGCAGCTCCCACAAGTATAGTTCCTTTACTCATATTAATATTAGTTGGTCCTGTAATATTAACTTTTGAAGTTGCATCAGCATAGAATGGAGTCGTATTGTCTACACCATTACTTCCAATATTTATGCTTCCTCCTCCAAATTGAACTTTTCCTCCATTTATTGCAGCTATTCCTGCACTATCTCCTGTATTTATAGTACTTGCTGAACCATTAATTTCAACTTCTCCACCTTTAGCCAAAGCTCCAAGTCCATTTATTGTAGCATTTCCACTAACAGTAACTTTTGAACCAGTACCATCAGCATAAGCTCCTATATTTTTATTCTTTTCTAAAGCTGTAGTTGCATCATTTGCCGCCCATTCATCTTTAGCTTCTATGTTTCCTGTAATTGCTATATCCCCTCCATCTTTTGAATATGCGATTACTGAACCATATCCATATGCTTTTGTATTTTTGGCAGTTATTTTTCCACCTTCTGCTACATAGGCAACTGGATTAAATTTAGTACCATTTACTTCAGCATATTTAGCTGACATTTCAACAGGAACACCAAAATTAATTTCAGATGGTTTATCCTTAAGAGCTGCTATAGTAGTTGCTGACATTCCTGATGCTCCAGAAGAAGGTACACCCATACGTGTAGTTGAATCACTCCACTTACCTTTTGCATAACCAATTATAGTTCCTATTGCCGCTTCATTACTGCTATCCTGAGCAGAACTTACAATTTTATTATCATTTGTGTAATCTGTACTTAACTTATTATAGTCTAAAACTGGAGTAGTTTTTACTGGAATAGTTGCAGCATCTGTTTTGCCTGCTATAGGATTTCCACTTCCATCCTTAACTACATTTGTATGATGTGGATTAGTTGGATCTGTAACTGCAACATCCACTTGAGTTCCTTTTTCAGAAACTACCATTAATCCACCTTTAGAGTATTTACCAAAAGTTACATCGATATCATTTACATACAGAGCATGTATCTTATCTTGATCAACCCATGGAAAGCCAGCAGCTCCTAAATCTTCAGTAGGAGTTATCTTTCTACCTCCTACTTCTCCTCTTTGTCCAGATTGAGCTAATATACCAACATTATTTTCTACATACTTATTATCTCCATTTACAAGAGTTCCACCAGCTTGTTGTATTTTATTTCCCTCAGCTGTTTGAGCAGCTGTACCATTTAAGTTTAATTTCTCACCTATTCTAGCACTAGCTCTTATTTCTCCTTGGAAAATACCAATTTTTGATTTTTTCCAATTTCTATATTCAGCAGAACCTGCTGAAAGATTAGGATATACGTTTGTTTGAGCATATTCTCCTTCATTATCAGGAATTAAATCACTAAAATACATTATTACGTTTCCATCACCATAAGATTCAGGAGCTTTTTTTAAGTTTATTACTGGTGTCATACCTGTTTTGTATCTATCAGATACCCAACCATTTGCAGCATTATTTCCTATAAAATTTTGGAAATTTGGAGAATAACCAAGTCCAGAATAAACAAGGTTATTAGAACCTTCTAGTTTATATGTACCTGTACTAGTTATATTAAAACTTCCTGATATCCCCATTATTGAGTATATTGCATTCTTTTGTGATTTTATATCAGCATTTACTTGACCTATAAAGGCTCCTCTTTGTGCAAAAGAGTTAAAATCTCCAACCTTATCAACTACTGCTTGATATCTAGTAGGATAGATATAGAATAAAGTATTTTCATTTCCTTGTATATCTACTTTTATATTCTTAAATATTAATTTAGGAGAGTGCCATGTTTCTATTGAAAACATTGCTGCTCTACCCTTTAAATATCCTTCTATATCATGTAATGTACCATTCCATACACTATGTATGGCAATAGCTCCCTGTCTAGTTGGAGAACCTGTTCCTAATTTATTACTTCCATCATTAAGTATATCTCCTGCGGCATAGAACTTAACTCTTTCTGTTGCTGATTTACCTCCATAAGTAACTCCGTGAACTATTGCACCATTTCCATTTTCATCTCCTTCTGTGATATCAGAATTCCAAGTAGTCTCATTATCATTACCTCTTAAACTTCCTGTTTTATTATTTAAACGTAAAATAGCTGCTCCTACTACTCCCGCACTTGGAGTATTATTGGTTACTTTATACGTATTAGTATTAAGGAAATTTGCTCTATTTGTTGTAGTTATATTATCTGGATTTATATCTGGATTATTAGGATTTACACCTATAGTATAGTAAATATTTCCTATAGTTTCATCATTTTTTGTTGATTGATAATCAGCATATCTTCCTTGAGTAAAACTAAAGTCATTAAATGGTTTAGTATTAGGTGTTGGAATATTTAAAGTAACTGTTGGCGGAACAATTGTTGGTGGTGCCGCAGCTATTGGTGTTGGCGCTGAAATTGAAAGTACCGGTGCATTCGGTGCATTTACTGGTCCTAATGTTATATTTAAAGGTTTTTTGTTAATCATTCTAGGCTTTATTCCTGCACTAAGCTCTAAAGATGTAATAGGTTCTTCTACCTTTATTGAGCTTTCAATACCGTAGCTTGTCTTTAATCCTGTTCTGTTATTTGTAGATGCTGATCTTGAATTGACAGACAAACCTAATAATGAGTGATAGTTTCTGCTTATTGGTGAAACATATCTGTTAAACTTGTTTGAATCTCTTTCAAAAATTCCTTCATAAGGATATTTTTGTTTTTTATCTCCTCTTCCCTTGTATGTACCGTTCCAGTTGTTATAAAAACTATTAACTCCATATTGCCAACTTGACCAAGGCGATTTAACAACATGATCTCCTTGTTCCATTAGCTGAATCAATTCTAAATTTGTCTTTTTCAAAAGTTTGTTATTTTCTCTTCTTGTTTCTTGAACTTTGCTATGTATATCCTTTATTGATGTAGAGATAACTTGTTTCTGACTTTCAATGTTTTTATTTTCTTCTGCAGAAAACAAATTATTTGTAATATTTACAGCACCTGTAATTAAAAATGTAATTAATGCTGAATCTGTATACTTAAAATCTTTACATTTTTTAGCAAATGAACATAAGTCTTTTTTTGCCTTTCTTAAATTATTTGTCATTTTTGATCTCCTTTTTTCTAAATTTATTTAAAAAACAAAAAAAATTTACTTTTTGACAAACTTATCATTCTAATAAGAAAATAGTATTGCCTATTTATTTTTATTTCATCATATTATATCATAACCAATAATATTTTCCAAACATTTTATAATGATTAATAAAGTAAAAATATGAACTTGTAAAATTATAATATTTAAAGTATAATGTATTATAATTCAAATATTAAAAATCGTATAAACTTAGGGTTTGAGCAAAATAGTCATAGCTTTTGAGTTGAAGTTTTACTATAAATAAAAAAAATTAAATAAGGGGAAATTTATGCACAAAAAATTTGCTGAAATTTATGATATTTTTATGAAATATGTAGATTATGATGGATGGTATAGTTTTTTAAAAATATTCATAAAAAAGAAAGGAACTGTTCTGGATCTTGGATGCGGAACTGGAGAATTTGTCTTACGATTTCTTGAAGATGGATTTTTTGTTGTGGGAGTGGATCTATCTGAAAAAATGCTAGAAGTTGCACAAAAAAAATTAGATAGAAAAGCAACATTTGAAAATACATTTAACAAAAAAAAATTTCAAAAAGACAAATATAAACTTATCAAAGAAAATATTATAAATTATGAAAATACAATAGATTTTGAAAATAATCATAATTCTGACAAAAATAATAATTTATGCCAAGTCGACTATATTGTCTGCAACTTTGACACTGTAAATTATTTAAAAGACGAAAAAGAATTTTTAAAATTTATTGAAAAATGCAACAAAAACTTAAAAAAAGATGGATATTTGATTTTTGATGCTGTAACTGAAGATATTTTTGAAGAAATATTTGAAAACGAAATATTTTTAGATGAAGAACCAGAATACACAAGCATTTGGCGACACGAACAACTATCCTCAAAAAAACATCTAATAGAAATAGATCTATTTATTCGTGAAAGCAAAAATGATAATCTATTCAGAAAATACAATGAAATTCAAAACAAATTTATTTACGATCCAGAATGGATCATAAAAACCGTTCAAAATAAAGGTTTTGAAATACTCGATACTGCCTCAAACCCTAAATTTGGTGAAAGCCGAATATTTTTTATCTTAAAAAAATTATAATTATAAAAAAGAAGGTAACTTATGAAAATAGAAAACGAAAAAAATAAAAAAAATGATTTAACAGAAGAAGAAAAAAGAAAACAAAAACTTTTTGAAATAGAAAAAAAACTTGGAAGGCACGATGATAGCAAACAAGCAAAAAATAAAAGAAATAATAAAATAATGAAATATTTTGCTCTTGCAACAAATATGGTTTACATTCTTGCCTTGCCAATTCTAATTATGCTAGGGTTTTATATGCTTTTAAAAAAATATTTATTTAAAACAGACCAGCCAATTGTTTTGATTGTTTTTCTTATTTTGGGAGCTATTTCAGGCTACTGGTCGCTTATAAAGCAAATAAACAATATAAAATAACTGCAAAGCTTTAAAACAACAAGAAAAAAGAAAGGAAATACAGAAATGCTGGAAAAAATGCCTGAAAATATAAAAGGTGCATACATTATTTCAATTTTTACTATGATATTTTTTTCTCTTCTAGGAATAATTTTTAACTGTGTTGAAGTTTATTTTGGATATTTAATTGGAGCAATAATTTCAATAATAAATATAAATTTACTTATAAACGGTATTGAAAAAATTTTATATTTTCAAGATAAGCCTAAATTACGAGGAAATTTTGAATATCTAAAGCGAATGGCAATATTTTGTCTTGGAATGTTTATTGTTGGGAAAATTAGTCAAAAATATTTTCCAAGTCACATTTTAACGAATATTTTAGCAACAGGAATTGGTGTTTTGAACTTTAAGTTTTCATATTTTTTATATCACTTTCAAAAAAAGTTTTTTAAAAAATGAATAATATATTAGTTATTCAAATGGAGAAAACTAAGCTAAAAATCTATGAATATTTTAAAACAAGGGGTTTTAACCCCTTGCTAAATAAAAATATCTGTTACAAAAATAATATTCAAAATTACTCCTCAAAAAAATCTCCCATTTTTCTATATTTTTCATATCTTTTTCTCAATAATTCACGTAATGAATACTTATCAATTCTTTTAAATTCCTCTACAACTGCAGCCTTTAGATTTTGAGCTGTTTCTTCAAAGTTTCTATGTGCCCCTCCTAATGGCTCTTTTATGATTTCATCTATAATTCCCAAACTTTTTAAGCTAATCGCATCCATTTTTAAACTTTTTGCAGCTTCAGGTGCTTTTGTTGAATCATTAAAAAGGATAGATGCACATCCTTCAGGAGAAATAACTGAATATACACTATTTTCAAGCATTAAGATAGAATCTGCCACTCCAATTCCCAATGCTCCACCACTTCCACCTTCACCAATTACAACTGTTATAATTGGTACACGCAGCCCAAACATTTCTGCCAGGTTTTTAGCAATAGCTTCACCTTGGCCTTTTTCTTCAGCTTCTATTCCAGGATATGCTCCAGACGTATCAATCAAAGTTAAGATTGACAATTTAAAACGTTCTGCCATTTTCATTAATCTTAGTGCCTTCCTATAACCTTCAGGACTTGCCATACCAAAATTTCTATAAATATTTGAGTCAATATCTCTTCCCTTTTGCTGTCCAATTATCATTATGTTATATCCGTCAATCATTGCAAGTCCACCAACAATGGCATTATCATCCTTTGACAGTCTGTCACCATGAAGTTCCACAAAATCTTGTGTCAATTCATTTATATAATCCAATGTGTATGGTCTTTTCGGATCTCTTGAAATTTGAATTCTGCTCCATGCATCCATTTCATTTTCCTCAAAATCCTTATATCTGTTTTCCAATTTTTTTTGAAGTTCTGTAATTTGAGGAGAAAAATCAATGTTTTTTTCAGCTGAAAATTTTTTTAACTCGGCTATATTATCTTCCAATTCTTTAATTTCATCTTTTATACTCATATTTTTATCCTTTCATTTGAAAAATTTTAAAATTTACACCAATTTTTCCAATACTCTGTAAATTGTCGCTTTCAAGTCTTTTCTTTCTGAAATTATGTCAACCATTCCATGCTCTAACAAAAATTCTGCTCTTTGAAATCCTTTTGGCAATTTTTGGTTTACAGTTTGTTCAATGACCCTAGGTCCTGCAAAGGCAATAAATGCATTTGGTTCTGTTATAATCACATCTCCAAGCATTGCAAAAGAAGCAGTAACTCCACCACTAGTAGGATCAACAGGTACAGAAATAAACGGAATCCCTGCATCATTTAATTTTTTAACTGCTCCTGAAGTTTTTGCCATTTGCATAAGTGATAAAACTCCCTCTTGCATTCTAGCACCACCAGAACTTGAAACTACTACAACAGGTATTTTCTTTTTAAGTCCACGTTCTAATGCTCTTGTAATTTTTTCTCCAACAACAGAACCCATGCTTCCACCCATAAAACTAAATTCCATCGCAGCAATACTTATTTCCATTCCATTAATTTTACCAGTTCCACTTATAACTCCGTCTAACATACGACTTCGCTCACGTGAAGCTTCCAGCTTATCTTCATATCCAGGAAAATTTAATATATTTTTAGAATTAAGCGTCATATCCTCTTCTATGAAAGTCCCTTCATCAATCAAAAGCTCAATTCTCTCAAATGCTGTAAGTCTAAAATAATTTCCACATTTTGGACATACATTCAGATTATTTTTCAAATCCTCGTTGTAAATAATCTCATTACATTGATTACACTTTTTCCACTTGTTATCATCCACAATATCCACTGTCAATTTTGACTTAGATGTAAGCGTAACATACTTGTTTTTTGATTTTCTACTTGAAAACAAACCCATTTTTTTCACCTCTCAAAAATTTTATTTTTTATAGTAAAGTTATTTCAAAATTTTCAAAATTAAACTTAAAAATTATAACTGTTTTACTCAAATTTTTATTATTTTACATAAAACTCATTTATAACAACAAATATTAATATTTGTTTGACATTAATATTATTTGAGTCCAAATATAAATAACAGGTGTTATAATACTATTATATAATACATCATTTTCATTAGAATAAAATTTGAAAAATACATATTCCTAAAAAAATACCCTATCTAAAATCGAAAATTTGTATTTGTCAAATGAAAGTGAATAGCAGCAAAGAAAAAATCTATTACTTCCATCCTTTACTCCATATTTTTTATCTCCAACTATAAAAAGTCCCTTATCAGCCAGCTGGGCTCTTATTTGATGTTTTCTCCCAGTAATTAATTCAATATCCAAGAGTGCCACATTTTTATTTTTTCCCAGCAAATCCAATATTTTTTCTTGATTTTTTAATTTATAAATATCTACATATTCAAAATGAGTAATACCTTTTCTAGATTCCTTTGAAATAGGATTTTTAGAGATAATAACCTTATTTTCAGCCGTTGTCAAATAATTTTCAATTTTAAAACTATTTCCCATTTTAAATTCTCTATTATGAACAATTGCAAAATATTTTTTATGAACTTCATTATCTCTAATTTTTTTAGAAATATATCTCAGGAACTTTAATGTTTTACAGCCTATTACAAGCCCTGATGTATCAAAATCAAGCCTATTTGCAAAATTAATATTCTCACTTTTGTAAATTTTTTTAAAAACTTCACTAAGTCCATATTTATGCCCTGTTCCCTTATGCATTGGAATTTTTTCTGCCTTATTGACAATAAAAAAATCCTCATTTTCAAAAATTACCATTTTTTTATATTTTTCAATATCATTTTGTGAAATTTTTAATTTTTCTGTTTTATTTTTTTCAATATTTTCAATAAAAAATCTTTTTATTATGATTTTGTCATTTAATACAAGTCTATAATTTTCCTTTGACTTTTTTCCATTGACTTTAATATCTCCAGACCTTATTGCTCCAAAAATTCTGCTAAGTGGCTCATTTTTGAAATTTTTTCTCAAATACCTATCCAGTCTCATCCCTTCCATTTCAGAATTTACAATAATTTCATTCTTTTCCAAAAATTTCTCCTATTTTCCAAATTATTAATTATTATGAATTTTTATGCTCTCTACTATTCCTATTATTATAAATGATGCTAAAAATGAACTTCCACCGTAGCTCATAAATAATAACGGTTTTCCAGTAACTGGAACAAGTCCGATTGTCATTCCAACATTTACGATTACGTGCATAAATATTACACCCGCCAGTCCATATAATATAAGCCGGCCAAAGTCATCCTGTATAATTCGGGTAATCCTCATTATCTCAAAAATTAATCCAAAATACAAAAGTAGCACCAATGAAGATCCAAAAAATCCTAATTCTTCAGATAATACTGAAAAAATAAAATCTGTCTGTGCTTCTGGAAGAAACTCTAATCGGCTTTGACTTCCTTGTAGCACTCCCTTTCCTAATACTCCTCCTGCTCCAACTGAGATTTTCGATTGAATTACATGCCATCCGCTTCCCTTTTTATCTTTTTCAGGATGTAAAAATGTTTCTACACGATCCCTTTGATAGCTGCTAAGTACAAATCTATAAACTGGATAAACTGACAACATTACTACAATTCCTATTATCCAGATTGGCTTCATATTCGCATCATACAAGAAAATCATAAATAAAAATGCACAAATTGTTATTAATGTTGTTCCTAAATCAGGCTGTATTAAAATAAGCAATATAAGAGGCATTGCAGGAAGAACTGAACCAATAATATCTTTCAAGTTATTGATTCCATTTTTATATTTATCCACAATCCAAAAGGCAATAACTAAGATAATTACTACTTTTACAAATTCTGACGGTTGTAACTGAAATGGCCCTAATGCTATCCAACGTTGCGCTCCAAGTGTTTTTTTCCCAGCAAAACGAACAAGCAGCAACAATATCGCTCCAATTCCATAAATATGCCAGATATACAGTTTTATAAGTTTATAATCAAATGATGCTATAAAAAACATCAATACTGTTCCTAGAACAATCCACAAAATATTTTTACTAACCATTCCACTTTGTCTTGTTGCACTATATACAAATACTGTACTAACTGTTACAAGTGCATAGACTATTAATAAAATCATTTTATCCATACGAAAAATATTATTTTTTAGATTTTCAATCATTCTTTGACTTTGAAACATTCTCTTCTCCTAACCCTATTTTTTAATCTATTTATCAAAATTACCAAGAACTGTAATATTTTCAGATAAATATCCAGTTTTTGCAAAATTATTTACATCTATAAGTTTTACTGCATTTACTTCACTTTTTATTTTTTCTGTATCTAAAATTTCATTTTTTCTAATATAATAATTTCCCAAAATTCCCATTCTTGATCGTGGATTTTCCATTGCAAATGCAATTCTACTTATATATTTATTTTTTGCTTTTTGAAGTTCAGCTTCTGTCACTCCATTTTCACGTAATTTTTTAAACTGTGCAAGCGTTATTTCTATTGCTTTTTCATAATTTTCCAAATTTGTCCCAATATAAGTCGATGTTAAGCCTCCTGAAAGGTAGTATTGATTGTATGTATAAACAGAATATGCAAGTCCATTTTTTTCACGAATTTCCTGAAAAAGTCTGGAACTCATTGAACCTCCGATAATATTTGATAAAATATCATTATATATTCTATTTTTACTATTATAATCTTCACTTTGATGAGAAATACAAATATTAACTTGATTTATATTCTTTGAAACAACTCTTTTTCCAGCATTAAATGAAAAATTTATTTTTTCACGTCTATTAATTTTTTTATCAGCCAGTTTTCCAAAATACTCATCTATTTTCTTAATAATTTCATTTTTATCAAAATTTCCTGAAACTACAACTACAATATTATCCCTTGTATATCTTTCCTTGTAATATTTTCTAATTTCTTTGGCTGTAAATCCTTTTACGCTTTCCTTCGTTCCAATAATAGGTTTTCCATACTGTCCGTTTATGCTATCTGCATAATTCATCTCAAATACCAAATCATCTGGCGAATCTTTATACATCTTTATTTCTTCAATAATCACATCCTTTTCCTTTTCAAGCTCTTTTTCATCAATCGTAGAATTTGTAACAATATCAAACAAAATATCTACAGATTTTCCCAAAAACTGTGTCAAGGCATTTATATAAAAAACAGTTTCCTCCTTTGTAGTATGTGCATTCACATTTGCTCCAAAATAGTCGATTTCATCTGAAATTTCAAAATAATTCCTAGTTGGAGTCCCTTTAAAAATCATATGTTCTAAAACATGTGAAATTCCTTCCTCTGTATCACTTTCATCTCGTGACCCAGTTTTTACAAACACGCCAACTGAACATGTAGAAATACTTTCCAACTTATCAAAAATAACTTCTATGCCAGTATCTGTCATTATTTTTTCTATCATACCAATCCTCTCTGAATCTTTTTAATAATTAATTTTTAATACTCTGAATCTCTAAATAATTTTATTCCAATTATAAAAAATACAATTAGAGGAATAAAACAAGCCATATAAATTGGAACTGTTCCTGCGACTGCCATTGAACGCAAGATTGTACTGACACCATAATATGCGTAACCTATTATTACAGATAACCCAATATTTAATGCAGCTCCTCCTCTTACATACCTACTTCCCAATGAAAGTCCAATTAAACACATTACAAATGATGATAGCGCAAAAGATATTCTATAATAAAATTCTATCCTCAAATCCAATGAATCCGCCCCAACTCTTGTAAAGTAAACTGTTTTTTCACGCAATTCCGGCATTGTCAGATTCTTAGCTTTTACAGGACTTGCCAAAACATCTTCCATACTTGCAATAAACTTAAACTTTTTTGTGTCAAAAGGCTTTGTCAAATTACTTCTGCTGTCATATTCTTTTAAATCCTTAAAAGTCCATACATTAGTCTTTGGATTAATTTTAGCAAATGATGAAGTATATATCTTCCCAATTTTGCTAAATCCTCTTTCAAATTTAAAAATTTCGATATACTGCATTGTACCGGTATTTTTATTTACATCTTCACTATACAAAACCGTCTTTTTGTCAATTTTTACAAAAACAAACTTTTTTTGTGCCCTTACAGGCTCCTTATTATCAACTTTAAGGGATTTTAAATTTTCCTTTTTCATATTTGATCTTCCAAGCAGGTCATAATTTATCCAAAACACTCCCATACTTACCAAAAATGAAAAAATCATAGGAAGCAGTGCTATTCTTGCAAAACTTATTCCACTTGTTTTCATTGCGGCTATTTCCAGCTGCTTTGCCATTTTACTTATACATAGAAGACTTCCTAGCAGTACTCCAAGAGGAGCTGTATTTGTTATAATTTCAGGTGTTCCATACCTTAAATATTTTATGGCGTCATGTCCTTTAAGCTTTCCATCCATAAGCCATCCCGTCAAACTAATACTTTCTGCCAGCAAAAAAATCAAAAAAAACATCATCATACCCACAACAAAACTTTTTACATAATTTGAAATTATATATTTATCTAATTTATTCATGCTCCTCCTTTCATTAATTTCCCCTATATTTTTTTATTGAATAGTATATGCATAATATAAGTAAAACAAAATTAGGAACCCACATTGCAATGTTTGCAGGTACGTTATTTTTTAATACCATAATTTTTGCATAACTTGCCATTCCTATGTAACCGAAAATAACGATTAAACTTATTCCAAAACTTATCCCTCTTCCACTTCTTCTATGCCCTACTGAAAGAAGAACTCCAAGCCAGCACAAAAGTGTACTTGCCAGTGGTCCTATAAGTCTTTGATAAATTTCTACCTGTGCCTTTAAGGCTGATTCTTTTTCTTCAGGTTTATTTATATTTTGTTTGTAGAACTCGTTTAATTCCTTTATATTCATTTCTTTACGGCTTTTTTTCACTTCCTTTTTGTTTTCTCTGAAAAAAGTTGAAATTGGTATTTCCTGTTCCATATATTCAGCTGAAACCTGATTGCTTCCATCTTTCTCAAAAGCATAACCCTTTACTTTACTTAAATTTATAATTCCTGGATCAAATCTTGCATTCTCAGCTAAAAAAACTATTGGATAATGATTATCCCCACGTTTGTTTATAATCAAAAAATTCTTAGCAGTTGCATTTTCATTATTTACCTCGTCAATATAAAAACCAAATCCTTTTTCCTCATTTGTCAAAAACACTTTTTCTTCTGTCAATGAACTAGGTTTTGAAGCAAGTACTTGTTTTGTTTGGGCATTTATATTTTTTAATGCACGTGGATTTACATAAATTTCAAGTCCTAATCCAATTAATGTCAATACTACACCAAAAATAAATGCTGGTTTAAGTATTCTAAAAAGACCTATCCCAGATCCTTCCATCGCAACAATTTCATTTGTTTCTGAAAGTCCACCATAAACAAGCATTACTCCTAAAAATGCTCCCATAGGTATTGTCTGAACTAAAACCCCTGGCATCGCATAAAATAGATAGTCTATTATAGATATAAATGGCAAATCACTTGCAAATAGACGTTCCATAACTTCCATTACAACATTTAACATCATAATAAATGTAAATATGCTAATTCCAAACAATGACGGCAAAATAAGTGAATTGTAGATATACCTGTCAATTATTTTCATTTTTATCAATTTTCCTTTTTTATTTTATTTCATTTTTTCACAATTTTTTTATTTATTTTAATTAATATCTTTTGATTTATCAAATCCATCTGGTTTTGGACTTTTATAATTATGCAAAACATCGTTTATAACTTCTTTTTCTCTTTGACTTATGACATATCTTTCTACATCATTTTTTATAAATCTAGGAAAGGAATCTGTAAATCTTAACGCATATTTTGTCATAATCTTAACGCAAAAACTTTTATTTCTTGCAGTTTTTATATTTTTACTTCTTATAGATCCCACAATCACCACGATATACACAATAATCGCAACAAAAAATAATTTCATTATTCCAAATATCATTCCAGAAAACTTATCAAATTTTTTTATTTTTATACTTTTCAAAAATTTTCTATTAATCATCAAAATAATAGAATAAATGATACATTGGATTATAACAATAATAACAAATATTTTTAGCTGATTTTGTGACTTAATTCTCTCTGAATCCAAAAAAAACTTATACAAATAATTTGTTACAAAAATAATAAAAATATACTTAAACATATTAAAAAACTCCAGAGAAAAACCTCTTCTATACCCAAGAAGAATAAATATTATCAACAAAACTACAAATCCAATATCCAGTATCATTTTTTTTACCTCTATTTTTCTACATAAATTCTAGGCACTCTCTGACTTATTCCACACAAAATTTCATACGAAATAGTGCCACACAATTCAGCAACTTCCACAACACTTATATTCTCACCAAAAAATTCTACAATGTCACCTTTTTTAGCTACATCTTTTAATTCATCAGGAAGTAAAATCATAAGCTGATCCATACAGACACGTCCTACAATCTCACATTTATGCCCTTTATAAAAGACATAACCTTTGTTTGACAAGTCTCGTCTTACTCCATCAGCATATCCAATAGAAACAGTTGCATAAGTTTTTCCAGCTTTTCCAAGATAAGTATTCCCATAACTTATAAAACTGTTTTCTTTTAATGTTTTTATATAACTTATTTTAGCAAAAAGAGACATTACAGGCTTAAATTTATATGGTGCTGTTTCTTTATCCGTAACTCCACCATAAATTATAATTCCAGCTCTCACAAAATCTTCTATGCTTTCTTGAAATTTCAAAATCCCAAAGCTGTTATGCAAATGTCTGTATTGTATTGATGGTATCCCACTTGATATTTTTTCACACATTGCTTTAAATTTTCTTTCTTGAAATTTTGTATATTCTTTGTCACTATCAGATGATGAAAAATGCGAAAAAATTCCTATAGGATTAATATGTCTTACTTTTTTAAGAACTTTATTTAATTGTTCTGCTTCATTTTCCTGGAAGCCTACACGACCCATTCCTGTATCTATCTTTATAAACACATCTACAGTTTTACCATTTTCTTCTCCAGTTTTTTCCAAAAATTCTATTTCTTCAAAATCTGTTACCATAAAATAAATCTTCTTATCAGCAATAAGATCCATATATTCATTTTCCACAGGCCCTAATATCAGCACCATAATGTCCTTATGAAGCTCTTTTATTTTTAGTGCCTCATCACTTGTTGCCACTGCAAAATTCTTAATTCCTTTTTTTATTAGCACATCACATATTTTTAACATTCCATGCCCATAAGCATCTGCCTTTATTACTGCAATTATTTTCTCTTTAGGCACAATTTTTTCAATTTCGTCAATATTGCCATATAAATTATTTATATTTATTTCTGCCCAGCATCGCATTTTTCAATCCACCTTCTAAATCTATCATTTTATTTATTTTTTATACTAAAACTTTATCCTTTTCATCATATCCATTTACTGTTTTTCCAGAATGTTTTATAGTGTCTTTAGCTTTTGGCTCATCTTTACCTTTTTTCATTATATAAACTAAAGGACTTGCCACAAATACTGATGAATATGTTCCAACTAGCATTCCTGCAAACAATGTCATACTAAAAGTCTTTAACGTATCTCCACCTAGAATAAGAAGTACAATTACAGAAAACAATGTAGTCAATGAAGTATAAATTGATCTTGTAAATACTTGATTTATAGATTTTTCTATTACTTCACCAAATGACATCACAACTTTATTTCTACCTGATCTGTTTTTCTTAATATTTTCCCTAATTCTGTCAAAAACGACAATTGTATCATTAATAGAGTATCCCAAAATTGTAAGAATTGCTGCAATAAATGGTGTATCTATTTCATATCGTAACATTGTTATAACTCCAAATGAAATAATAACATCGTGAATTAATGCTACAATTCCTGCTATTGCATAAATAAACTCAAATCTTACTGTTATATAAATAATAATCAATATACTTCCTATTATTAATGCTTGAAACGCATTTGCTGTTAATTCTTTACCAATTACTGCACCTACAGTTTCATTTTTTACAACTTCATATTTTCCAGTTTTTTGATTTAGCTCTGACATTATTTTTGCTTTTTGAGCATTGCTTAATTGTTCAGTTCTTATAATAACTGTATTATCTGTATCAGAAAACTGCACTCTTTTGGCTTTCATTTGAGGAATTTGACCAACTAGGCTATTTAACGTATTATTTACTGCATTTTGATCTATTTTTTTACTGTATTTTAATTGAATTAATTCTCCCCCTTTAAAATCAACTCCCAAATTTAATTTTATAGTAAATAGTGAAATTAGTGAAATTAAAACCATTGCTGCTGAAATTCCCAAATAAAGTTTTCTATGTTTTATAACTTTCAAATTAATCTTCATTATTCAAAGCTCCTTTCCAGAACAACTGTTCTCTTTTTATTTTAAATACTTTTATAAATAATCTCAAGAATATTTTTGAAACAAAAACTCCTGTAATTACTGTAGCAACTACACCAAGCGATAATGTTACAGCAAATCCCTTTATTGGTCCTGTTCCAAAGAAAAATAACACAGCCGCCACAAGCAATGTTGTTATATTTCCATCAATTATCGCAGGAAAAGCATTTTCATAACCTTTTTCTACTGCATCGTGTATCGACTCTCCAAATCGCAGCTCTTCTTTTATTCTTTCATAAGTAATTACATTTGAGTCAACTGCCATTCCCAATGTCAAGATAAATCCTGCAATCCCTGGAAGCGTCAAAGCTGCACCTACACCACTAAGCAGTCCTAAAACTAAAACTCCATTTATAAGAAGTGCAATATCTGCCACAATTCCAGGTATTTTATAAATAGCAATCATAAATACTGAAATTACACATAAAGCAATTAGTCCAGCTACTCCTGTTTGTTTTATAGAATCTACTCCAAGTGTCGCACCAACTGTTCTATTTTCAACAATTTTAATTTCAACAGGCAATGCTCCTGATTTTAGCAGATTTGCAAGGTTATTAGCTTCTTCCATTGAAAATCTTCCAGTTATAATTCCACTTCCTCCATTGATTTCACTATTAATTGTAGGAGCTGATTGTTCCTTATTATCCAGCATTATTGCCAATTGCTTTCCAATATTTTCTCTTGTAATCTTAGCAAAAGCATTTGCACCTTGTGAATTTAATTCAAAGCTAACTGATGGCATACCCATTTGATCTCTTGTTACTCCTGCAGATTTTAAGGCAGACCCTTCCAAAAGTACAGGTCCATAAGAACCATTTGCATTTTTTATTCTAAACTCAAGTTTTGCTGTTGTACCAATTAGTTCAACTGCCTTTTGAGGATCCTTTATTCCTGCAAGCTCTACTATCAATTTATCATTTCCACTAAGCTGAATAACAGGTTCAGCCACTCCAATACTGTTTACCCTTCTTTCAATAATACTTCTAACTTTACTCATTGTATCAGGTTCAATTTTACCTTGTGCCTGCAGTACAACCGATGTTCCACCACGTAAATCAAGCCCCAGCTTTATTTTGTTTAATGCCAAAATAATAATTGGAGCAATAATAACTACAAGCAACCAAACATAATGTGATTTTTTATTTTGCATTTTTTTATCCTTTCTTTTTTTATTTTATTTAAATATCTATTCTTATAAATATGTTTAATAAATTTTAAAATAAATATACTTTTATTACTTTATTAAGCTAATGTATCCAAATATTTTTGTAAAATTATCGAAGCTGCCACCATATCCACAACTTTCCTTCGCTCTTTCCCATTCTTTTTAGAATAATTTTTCAAATAATGTTCCGCTTCTGTTGTCGTATATCTCTCATCCACAAAAATAATCTGAATTCCTGGTATTTCTTTTTTTAACTCTTCCACAAATTCTTCAACTTTTTCAACTTGCCTTTTTTTAGTTCCGTCCAAGCTTTTCGGAAGTCCAACAACGACTTTTTTTGTGCTTTCATCGTCTAATATCTCTTTTATTCGAGAAATCGGCTCAGTCTTATTTCTGTCAATCACTTCAAGAGCAGTCGCAAGAATTCCCAAAGGATCGCATTTTGCAACCCCAATTCTTACATCTCCAACATCAAGTCCAATAAATTTTCTCATCTTCTTCTCATTTCTAAATTTTATTATTCAAATTATGAATTAATTTTTTGACAAGGGGATAAACCCCTTGCTAATTGGCATTTATTCAATTATATAAATTACAATTTTTCATTTACAAACTCAAATGCTTTATCAACAGCTTCTTTTACAGCATTTCCATCTTTTCCACCAGCTTGTGCAAAATCAGGTCTTCCTCCACCGTTTCCACCGGCAACTTGAGCTGCAACTTTTACGATTTCTCCAGCTTTTACTTTTGAAATCAAGTCTTTTGTAACTCCAACTACGAAAATCGCTTTTCCGCCATTATTTGTTCCCAAAATAATAATTCCAGATTGAAGTTTTTCTTTTCCTCTATCTACGATTTCTTTTAATTCGTTTACATCTTTATTTGCAAATGCAGCTTTTAATACTTTTACTCCATTTATTTCATCTACATTTTCAAGTAATTCATTAATTTCATATTTTACTAATTTAGTTTGTAATTGCTCATATTCTTTTACGATACTTTTAGCTTCTGCAATATATTTTTCTACAACGTCAACCACATTTTTTCCATCAGTTTTCAACATTCCAGCAACTTTACTTAATTTTTCTTCAAGTTTATTAACATATTTCAAACTCGCATGTCCAGTTGTCGCTGTAATTCTACGAGTTCCTGAGGCGATTCCACTTTCAGATTCGATATTGAATAATCCAATTTCTCCAGTAGACTTAACATGTGCACCTCCACAAAGCTCGATTGAATATCCGTCAATTTCAACAACACGAACTACATCTCCATATTTATCAGAGAAAAGTGCCATCGCTCCTCTTTTTTTCGCATCTTCAATATTTTCAAAATCAATTTTAACTTTCAAGTTAGACAAAATAATGTCATTTACAGATTTTTCGATTTTTTCAATCATTTCTGGCTCAATTGCTTCATAATGTGAAAAGTCAAATCTCAATTTTTCATTATCCACAAGCGAACCAGATTGCTCAACGTGAGTTCCTAAATTTTCTCTTAAAACTTTATGTAAAATATGTGTTGCAGTATGGTTTCTTTGAATATCTTTTCTACGATCCGCATCAATTTCCATTTTTACTTCTGCACCAACTGCTGGAGCAATTCCTTTTACAATCTCTACTTGATGAATAAATACATCATGTTTTTTCACAACATTTACAACTTTTCCTTCAAATTCTCCAGAAGTAATAATTCCAGTATCAGCAACTTGTCCTCCTGATTCCGCATAAAATGGCGTTCTATCAAAAATCACTTCATATCCTGAAATCCCTTCACTTTTAGCAATATGCAAAATCTTTCCTTCATCTTTAAATTTTTCATATCCTGTAAATTCAGTTTTTCCGTGTTCTTCAAAGAATTTATCAATAAAGTCATCTTTTATCATATCTGAAACTGTAACTCTGCTATTTTTTGATCTTTTTACTTGTTCCTCTAATTTTTGGTTAAATTCTTCTTCAGAAACTTCATACCCTTGATTTTCCAAAATTAATTCTGTCAATTCAAATGGAAGTCCAAATGTATCATATAATTTAAACGAAGCATCTGCTGAAAGTTTTTTAATTCCTTCTTTATCCATTTTTTCAATTTCTTCAGTTAGCATTTCAATTCCATTTTTCAATGTCAACGCAAATCTTTCTTGCTCAATTCTTAAAACTTTTTCAATATATTCTTGTTTTTCAACTAATTCTGGATACGCCTCTTTCATATTTTCCACAACATAAGGCACTAATTTATACAAGAACAAATCATCTTTCGTAATATCCAATTTTTGTTTTGCAACGATTCCCGCACCAAATGCTCTTCTTATAATTTTTCTTAAAATATATCCACGACCTTCATTTGATGGCAAAACTCCATCCGCTATCAAAAATACTGACGCTCTAATATGATCCGCAATAACTTTTACAGTAATTTCAAATTCTTCTTTCTTAATATCTAAAACTTTCTCAATACCTTTTATTATCGGCATAAATATATCAGTTTCAAAGTTATTATCTTTTTTTTGCACAACTGAAGCTATTCTTTCAAGTCCTGCTCCTGTATCAATATTTTTTTCTGGAAGTGGCACAAGTGAACCGTCTTCAAGTCTATTCCATTCAGTAAACACAAGGTTCCAAATTTCTAAGAATCTATCTCCTTCATCTCCTGGCTTACAGTTAATTTCTTCATTATTTTTCCCCATATTTTGTGTATCGTAGTAAATTTCACTACAAGGCCCACAAGAACCTACAGGTCCAGCTGCCCACCAGTTATCTTCTTCTCCAAGTCTAACAATTCTATCTTCAGGCACTCCAATTTCTTTATTCCAAATTTCATAAGCCTCATCGTCTGTTTTATAAACAGAAACATAAAGTCTTTCTGGATCTAATTTCAAAATTTTTGTTATATATTCCCAAGACCATTCAATCGCTTCCTTTTTAAAGTAATCTCCAAACGAGAAGTTCCCCAGCATTTCAAAAAATGTATGGTGTCTAGGTGTTCTTCCTACATTCTCCAAATCATTAGTTCTTATACATTTTTGATAAGTCGTAATTCTTGGAAACGGAGCTTCTTTCTCTCCCAAGAAAAATGGTTTAAACGGTACCATCCCAGCCACCGTCAACAACAAACTTTTGTCATCTGGTATTAAAGAAGCACTTTCAAAATGTTTATGCTCCTTTGATTTAAAAAAATCTACAAAACTTTTTCTTATTTCATTTCCTGTCATTTTTTCTATCCTCTCTTTAATTATATCTTTTTTATTTATAAATTTTACTTATCTTATTTTTAAAAATAAATTTAAAATTTTAGTTATTACTCTAATTCAAAATTATAAAAAACTTCTTTAAATTTTTCCAAAATCATATAAAAATTTGTACAATTAAAACTATTATTTATTTTTTCTTCCAATCTCTGATATTTTTCATGTATCTTTTTGGATTGCCTAATTGCTCTTTCTTTATCATCAAAAGTAAATTTTATTCCTTCACTTTTCTTATATTTCTTATTTAGTTTCCTTGTAAGAATATTTTCATAATTTTTTTGACTGCATTCTCCTATCTTTATATTTTCATAATGATATAGCAACCAAACTTCAAAAGAGCAATTGGAAAAAATCAATTTATAATTATTTTTCACACATTCCTTATTAATTTTATCCAAATCATTTTTATCTTTGTCTAAAACACACCAAATTTCAATATTTTCATCAATTATATTTCTTTTTTCTTTATTTATTTCCTTTTCTATATTTCTCCAGTTTCCATCTCCACAAGAAATAAATCTGAATCCAATATCTACTGCCTTATCTTGAAATTGTCCGTAATACTCCTTTATATACTTATCTTCGCTACAATTTTTAGATCCTTCCATAAAAAAATAAATATACTTTTTCTTTAATTTTCGATTTTTGTTATTCATTCCTTTTTTTCTAGCCATAAATCAACCCCAAAATCTTTTAATTTAGGTATTCCACCAAAATTTCCATTTAAATAATCTCTTAATAAGTATTTATTTTTTTTGTATCCTTCTATATCTGATAATGAATAAAGTTCAGTTCCTGTTGACACATCATTATTTTCCAAAAACCATATTTGATCTTCTCTAAATAAATTAAAATCCAATAATAATAAATTATGAGTAGTAAATATTAATTGAGCATTTTTTCTATTATATTCTACAGAATTAAACATTTTTATGATTTCCTTTATCAAGCTATAATGCAAAGTAATGTCTAATTCATCTATTATCATTACTCCCCCATTATTTAATAAATTATAGATTGGAAAAAACATTGATAGTATCTTTTGTGTTCCTTCCGATTGCTCATAATAGTCTAATTTATATTTTTGTTTTTGGTTATCTTCATAAACAAAATGTATTCTATAAATATAAGCTATTTGAGATAACAATTTCTCCTGTTCTTTTTCACTCAGTATCTGAAATTCTTTACTTTCTCGTATATTTTTTAAGAAAAATTCATTTTTTTCTCTATACACCTCAATATCATTCACAATAATTCCTATTTTTTTTAAAAATTCTATGACTAACTTTTTGTTATTTTTATTTTCATATATATATTTTCCCAAATCATCACTATAATTATTAATTTTTATTTTATCTATATAAAATATATATTTTTCTATTTCTTCAGGAACTCTCCATTCGATAATTCTTGATATTACACTATCACTGTCTGTCAGAGTTTCATTTATAAAACCTATAGTTATTTCATATTCTGAAAATATTTCCTTGTCATATTTTACAATTTTATTGTTTTCCCTTTCAAAAACAAGTTTTCTTTCTAAAGCAGTTATATATAACTTTTCTTTTATAATTTTGTTTGTATTAAAATTTATTTCTAATATATATTCATAAATTTTATCATCTACTACATTCCTTACTTTTATCGTTGAATTTTTATCTTCTTCCCCAAATCTAAAGCCTTCTTTATTATATTTTTCTATCCCTTTATTAAACAAATAATACCTGAATATACTTAAAACTGAAGTGAAATTCGATTTCCCGCTGGCATTTCCTCCAAACAGCACAGCAGTTTTCAACAATTCAAATTTTTCTTTCCCTACTTCAACTTCAAAAGAATTTCTATCTTCAATTTTATTTTCAGCTTCCATTGAAAAAATTGTTTGATTTTTAAAAGATTTTAAATTTTTTATCTCTATATCTAATAACACTCTTACCCTCCTTATACCACAAGGAATCTTCACCTATTTTTATTTTTTTCTTTTATTATCCTAAAATCATCATTTTCAACCAATATTGCTTCCTTATTATTTATTAATTTCAAGTCCAATTTATCTTTATACAACTCAACTATTTTTTCAGAACTTTCTGCAAACGGTTCTTCACCAAAATGAGGAACTATATAAAAATCTATCAGGTTCATTCCCGTGTAATCACTTAGTTCCTTTGCTGACGTTTTATCATCTGCAAGAGAAGCATACTCGATATTAGGACCTGTTATTACAGACCCCGCTGATTCTCCAATATAAAGCAATCCATTCTCTATTCTTTCCTTCAAACAAGAAATTAAATTTTTTCTTTTCAATTCTTGTAATAAATAAAATGTATTTCCACCAGAAATAAAAATTATCTCTGCCTTCGATAATTTCTCCTTCACAGTTTTTTCTGAAAAAACAGAAATATCAAAATTATCTACTTCATATCCAATATCCTCAAAAACCTTCTCTGTAAGATACATATAGTTCTTATACTCTTCCACATTAGCTGCCGTTGGAATAAATAATATTTTTTTACTTTTAGCATTTTTATCCAAAAATTCTTTTACAAATCCTATACTTTCGTATAAAGATGATGTCAAAATCATATTTTTCAAAAAAAATCAACCTCCTAATCCAGCTTGAAGTTATCTCCAAGATAAACTCTTCTAGCCGTTTCATCATTTGCAATTTGCTCACCAGTTCCAGAAATCAAGATTGTCCCTTCAGCCATTATATACGCTCTTTCAGTAATTCTAAGTGTTTCACGCACATTATGGTCTGTAATTAATATTCCAAGCCCACGTTCCTTTAACTGCATTATTATATTCTGAATATCTTCTACTGCAATCGGGTCAACTCCTGCAAAAGGTTCATCTAGCAATATAAAATCTGGATTTGTAGAAATCGTTCGAGCAATTTCCACACGTCTTCGTTCCCC
>NZ_DBHIXN010000030.1:0-26930 GCF_057270615.1 Leptotrichia sp. | reverse complement strand
ACTGCAATAATCATTAAGATGGAATCTAGAGGACCAGTCATATTCAAGCAGACCAGAATAGGTGAAAATATGAAGCCTTTCAGGGTCTACAAATTTAGAAGCATGAGAATTCACGATCCTAAGAAATATTCAAAATACACACTAGATAACGATATAAGGGTTACAAAATTTGGAAAGTTTATGAGAAAAACAAGGATTGATGAACTGCCACAGCTTTGGAATATTCTGAAAGGCACAATGAGCTTTATTGGCCCACGTCCTGAATGGGATATTCTAGCCAAGGATTATGCAAAAAAAATAAAGCACTATAACCTAAGACATCTCATAAAGCCAGGAATAACAGGCTGGGCTCAGGTAATGTTCCCTTATGGAGAGAGTCTTGAAGATGCTAAAAGAAAACTTGAGTATGATCTGTATTATTTAAAGCATCAGGATTTTATGCTAGATGTACTTATTATTATAAAAACGGCTAAAGCTGTTTTATTTGGAAAAGGAAAGTAATATTGCAAGGGTTTGGTATTCTTTGTCAAAACATTGCTTTTATTTTTTCTAATAGAGTAGTATAGATTTAATAATATAATTTCAAGGAGGGTTACTTTATGAAAGGAATTATCTTAGCTGGTGGAAGTGGAACTAGGCTATATCCGCTAACAAAGTCTATTTCAAAACAAATCATACCAATTTATGATAAACCGATGATTTATTATCCTTTATCTGTTCTTATGCTTGCAAACATAAGAGACATTCTAATAATCTCTACTCCAAGAGATTTGCCATTATTTAAGGAACTTTTGGGAGATGGAAGTGATTTAGGAATAAATCTTGAATACAAAGTTCAAGAAAAACCAAATGGACTTGCAGAAGCATTCCTAATTGGAGAAAAATTTATTGGCAATGACAACGTAGCTTTAATTTTGGGAGATAATATATTTTATGGAAGCGGTTTTACAGGATTGTTAGAAGAAGCGTCTGATCTTAAAGAAGGAGCAATAATATTTGGCTATCCCGTAAAAGATCCAAGGGCTTATGGAGTAGTTGAGTTTGATAAAAATGGAAAAGCAATCTCTCTAGAAGAAAAGCCAGTAGACCCAAAATCAAACTATGCAATTCCAGGATTATACTTCTACGATAATACAGTAATTGAGAAAGCTAAAAATGTAAAACCATCTGCAAGAGGTGAAATAGAAATCACATCAGTAAATGAAATGTACCTTTCTGAAGGAAAATTAAATGTCAAAAATTTAGGAAGAGGAACAGCTTGGCTTGATACAGGCACTCACGAAGCTTTATTGGAAGCAGCAAATTTTGTGCAAACTGTGCAGAATAGACAAGGATTGTATATTGCTTGTATTGAGGAGATTGCATATCAAAAAGGATGGATTGAAAAGCAAGATGTTGAAAAATTAGCAAAACCAATGATGAAAACGGTATATGGTAAATATTTGGTTGATTTGTTAAAGTAAAGGGAGTTTATAAATTTTATGAATCAGGATGAAACAATAGAAATATTAATGGCAACATATAATGGTGAAGAATATATAAGTGAGCAAATTGATTCAATTATTGATCAAACATATAAAAATTGGAAATTATTGATAAGAGATGATGGTTCTAAAGACAGAACTCTAGAAATTTTGAAAGAATATGAGAAAAGAGATGAAAGAATAAATGTTTTGAGAGATAATAAAGGAAATTTAGGTTTTTTAAAGAATTGTGAGTTTTATTAGTTGTCGTAAAATAGATAAATATATTAATAGGATCTAGTATAAAATAGCAATCTTAAAAACGGAAGTTAAGATTGTTGTAAATGCTAGAAAAAAGATATCTTGTGATTAAATTTAGACATGGTAGAATTTAAATTTTCAAAAATCATTATATAATATGTTAGTTTTCTTTGTTTTTAAAAATTGTTAAAAAAAATATAAGAGATTATAAAAATAATAATATAAAATTTAAATATAGTGTTTTTTCTAAGATATTAAATTTTTATTGTAAAAATAATGGAAAAAAATTATAGAAATATTGCAATTATTAAAAATTTTAGGCTTTTACAAATGATTAGAAATATAAGAAATATAAAGAAAGGAGAGTATGATATTTTATGATAAAAAATATAAAGGGTATATTAGAAAATTTTTTTAAATATTATGATTTAATTATAGAAATGGTTTCAAGAGATATAAAAATAAAATACAAAAAATCAATATTAGGATTTGCATGGAGTATTTTAAATCCTTTGTTAATGATGCTTGTTATGACAGTAGTTTTTTCAACTTTGTTTAAAAGTGACATTCCTAATTTTCCAATGTATTTATTAACAGGACAAGTTTTGTTTGGTTTTTTTTCTGAATCTACAAATATGTCAATGACATCTATACTAGGAAACGCTGGATTGATAAAAAAAGTCTATATACCGAAGTATATATTTCCTCTATCGAAAGTAATGTTTGGATTTACAAATATGTTGTTTTCTTTAGTAGCTGTATTGATAGTTGGATTAATAACAAAAACGAAATTTAGTATATCAATATTGTTATTTCCGTTACCATTAATTTATATTTTCATATTTGCGTTAGGAATAGGTTTAATTTTAGCAGTTTATGCAATATTTTTTAGAGATCTCTTACATTTATATGGAATTTTGATATTAATTTGGACATACTTGACTCCAATATTTTATCCAGTATCAATATTACCTAATTATTTACAAAAAACTGTTATTTTTAATCCAATGTATGTATTTATAAATAATTTTAGAGAAATAGTTTTATATGGGAAAATTCCAACTTTACATTCCAATATACTATGTTTATTTTATGCTTTTTTATCTATAGGGATAGGCATTGTAGTATTTTATAAAAATCAAGATAAATTTATATTCTATATATAATATAAATGTGAGAAATCAGATAAATTATCTTAAATAAAAGGAGAGATTTAATGGAAGATAATGTAATAAGTGTAAAGAATGTATCGATGAAGTTTAGAATGACAAGAGATAAAATTTTTTCTTTGAAAGAATATATTATAAAATTATTGAAAAGAGATTTAAAATATGAAGAATTTGCAGCTCTTGAAAATGTATCATTTGATGTTCAAAAAGGTGAAATCTTAGGAATAATAGGATATAATGGTGCTGGAAAAAGTACAATTTTAAAAATTATTTCTGGAATAATGAAACCAACTTCTGGAAGTGTTAAAGTGAGAGGGAAGATATCACCTTTAATAGAATTGGGATCTGGTTTTGATCCAGAATTGACAGCTAGGGAAAATATATTTTTAAATAGTTATATTTTAGGATATAGTAAAAAATTTATAAAAGAGCATTTTAATGAAATTGTTAAATTTTCTGAATTAGAAAGTTTTTTGGATGTTCCAGTAAAAAATTTTTCTTCTGGAATGGTAGCAAGATTAGGTTTTTCAATTGCAACTGTAGTAAAACCTGAAATACTAATAGTAGATGAAATTTTGTCAGTAGGAGATTTTAAATTTCAATTAAAAAGTAACGAAAAAATAAAAGAAATGTTTTCTTCAGGAACAACAGTTATTTTAGTTTCACATTCAATAGAGCAAATAGAAAAATTAAGTACAAATGTTTTGTGGTTGGAAAAAGGAAAAGTAAAAAAATATGGTAATGCAAAAGAAATATGTAAAGAATATAAAGAAAAATAGGAGGAAAAAATGAAAATATTTAATAAGTTTAAAGGAAATATATTTCTTAAATTACAATTGATATTACTATTATCAATTAGAATAAAACTAAAAATTAGAGCACTTAAATATTTATTATTGAACAAAAAAGGAAGTATAGTATTTTTAGAAAATAAAAGTTTTGATATAAAGAAAATAATAGGTAAAAAAATAATATTATTTGCTGTATATTCTCCTAAATCACAATTAATGTATGAACGCTTTTTTATGATGTTTGAAAAATTATTAGGTTATGAAGTGATAGTAATATCTAATAACAAATTACCAAATTGGTTTATTGAGAAATATTATGATAGAGTTATAGCATTTGGTGAAAGATACAATATAGGAAGAGATTTTGGTATATATAAAGAGTTTATTCAACTATTGAAAAGAAAAAATATAGAATTAAAAAAATTAGTAATTTTAAATGATTCTATTTTTGCAAATTTAAAAAATGAAGATAATTTTTTTATAGAATTTTTTAATAATAATCAAGATAAAGATTTTTTAGGAGTTGCTGAATATTTGGGTAAACCCAGTTACCATGTACAATCTTATTTTTTAATGTTTTCAAATAAAGTGATGAAGGGTTATAATTTTAATAAATTTTGGAATAAATTTTTAATAAGTGATGATAGGCGTTCAAATATAAATAAAGGGGAAGTAATGTTAACAAGTTCCATATTAAAAGATGGAATAAAACCAAAAGTTTATTTGAGTACAGACAGATTACTGGATAAAATTATGGAAAAAGAAGATAATATTTTTAAACTTATAATAGAAATGTCTTTTAATAGACATATAGATCAGGATATAGTAGATAAAATAAAAAATTTGTATTTGAAAAATTTAGATGAAGAAGTTGTTCTTGAAAATAAAAAATTGAATAATTTTGAAATTAGAAAAATTTTATCTGATTTGATAAATGTATATGGGATGATTGTAGTAGCCCCATTTTTTATTGTAGATAAATTAGGATTTCCATTTTTAAAGAGAGACTTAGTCTATAGACAAATAACAGAATGGATGGAAATTAGAAATCTTGGGAAAAGTTTTGATACAGCATTGTTGAATGAATATATTGAAGATCAAAGAACTAGAACAAGAGTATGGAATTTAAAATCATTGAAAGAAAAGCTTATGTATCATACTGGAATGAATTAAAAATAAATTAGAGACAGGTTAATAATTCGTACTAACAATAAAAATTTAATTTTAAGATTAATAAAAAAATTACATTAAATATTTCAAAAGAAACTTTCTAAAGTTTTTATATTCAAGTAAGAGAAATAAATTTTTATATCGTAAAGAAATAAAGAAAGTGAGAATAGCTCTCTATTTTAATAGATTTTTACTAATAGTTAGAAAAAAACATAAGATTTGATAGAAATTTTAATATCAAAAAATTCAGAACTTGGAAAAATATTTAAACTATATAATATATCTGAAGAGTTTTTATATAAAATTAATTTTAAGAAAGTTAAAAAAATATTATATTTAAATACTAAAATTTATAAAAAATAAAAAATTTCTCTATCTTATGGTGGAAAAATAGAAAGGTTCAAAAATATATGAAAAAAGGTCATATAATATTATTTGTAATATTAATAATAGAAACTATTTTAATAATAGAAAAAATTAGTAATAAAGTTATATATATAAAAGATATAAAGCCAGAGTATGGTCAAGTTATAGGTGAATTGAACAAAAATAATAATAAAGAAAGAAAACAAAAGATATATTCGCCTTACAATAATTTAAGATCTATAAAAATAATTGTAGGTACATATCAGAGAGAGAATAATGATATTGTAAGATTTGAATTATATGAAGAGAATGGAAATAAATTGAGAGATAAAACAATATATACTAAAGAATTATTAGATAATAATCCGTATGAAATAAAATTCGGTACTCTAAAAAACTCAAAAGGAAAGAATTATTATTTTAAATTAGTATCATCAAATGAAGAATCCAAAAATACAATAACTGTATATTCTAATAAAAATGGAGAAATTCTCTATAGTTTAGGATATAAGAATTTGAAATTAAATTTATTATTGTATATTTTATGTTTTGTAATGATTTTTATAAATATATTAGTTTATTTTCTCTTAAAAAAAGAAAAAATTCAAAAAAAAGAACATAAGTTTTTATGCATAATCTTAAGTTACGGAATATTATGGATGTTTATATTTCCACCTTTGCAAGCACCAGATGAAGATGTACATTTTTTTAGAGCATATTCAATTTCAAAAGGACAACTTATTCCAAAGAAAGTAGATTCTAAATATGTTGCTAAATTGCCTAGTTCTTTGGAAGAATTTGTAAAAGATTCTGATTTACATGAAGTTGCTTTTTATTCAGAGAATAAGATAAATTTATTAGATTTAAAAAAAATAATCAAAATTAAAATTAATAAAGAAAAAACTAGAAATTTTGAACTAAAGGGAGGAGCTATAATAAATCCAATTTCTTATATTCCGCAATCTATAGGAATAAAAATAGGAGAAAGTTTAAATTTACCTTTATATGTTGTTTATTATTTGGGAAGATTTTTTAATTTCTTTACTTGGATTTTGTTAGTTTATAGCTCTATAAAAATATCTCCTCCTAAATTAAAAAATATGTTTTTTATTTTTTCATTATTACCTATTAATGTTCAACAGGCAATATCATACTCAACAGATGCTTTAATAAATGGTTTTTCTTTTTTATTTATATCAGTAATTTTTAGATTATATTTGGATAGTAAAGAAAAAATAAATATTAAATATCTAATCTTTCTATTTTTAGGGGTATTTTTTCCAACTTCAATAAAAGTAGTATATTTTCTTTTAGCTATATTTATTTTATTATTATTCAAAAAATTTGATAAAAAAAGAAATTGCTTAATAACTTTTTTCTTTATATTCGCTTTGACATTAACATTTAATATTTTTTGGAGTAAGTTGTCTCCAGAAAATCCTTCAAGAGATATATCATTACAAATAGAATATTTAAAAGAAAATCCAATAAAATATTTAGAGACTTTATATTTAACGTCTAAAATGTCTATTCAATCTTATATAGAGAGTTATATTGGTGTATTAGGATGGTTAGATACAAAAATTCCTTTTTTATTAATGTATTCGTATATTATATTAATAATAATGAATATCTATTCAGACAATATATTATCTAAAGATGATTTAAAAGCAAAGTTTATAATATCTGCTTATTTAGTTTTATCTTATATAGGAATATTAACAGCTTTGTATATAGGATGGTCTAAAGTAGGTTATGAGTATGTCGAAGGAGTTCAAGGAAGATATTTTATCCCAGTAATTCCGTTATTATATATATTGTTATCTAAAAGGAGAATATCTATAAAGAAAGAAACACTAGATTCTAATACTGAAATATTTATGAATTTTGGATTAGTTATGATATTATTTGTTTTTTTATTGAGATATTATATTTGATTATAAAATTTTTACTAAAGGATATTTATTTTTTATATAATTAAAATTTAAGGATTTTATTTTAATCAATTTTTTCTTGAACTGACAAAGTTAGAAATATTTTAGTATTCTAGTAAAAAGTGAAGAAGTATATTTTGTAGGATATAAATTAAAATATATGATTTTATAGGAGGTTAAAATTTGAAAATAATAATTTGGAGTGCTAATTTTCTTCCTAATTTAGGAGGAGTAGAAAGATATACTTATCATATAGCTAAAGAGTTTTTAAAAAAAGGAAATAAAATAACAGTAATCACTTCAAATACAGATAATTTAAAAACTTTTGAAGTAATAGAAAATATTCAAATAATAAGATTGGATACTGTTAATTTGTTAAATGGTAGATTCCCAGTATTAAAATTTAACAAAAAAAACAAGATGATAATAAATAATTTAAAAAAAGAAAAATTTGATGTTTCAATAATTAATACAAGATTTTATATTCATTCATTAGTAGGTTCTATTTTTTCTAAAAAAAATGTAAAAAAAAGTCTACTAATAGAACATGGAACAGGTCATTTTACTGTAAATAATAAATTTTGGGACAAATTAGGAGAGTTTTATGAACATGTGATATCATTTTTAGTAAAGAAAAATATTAAAAACTTTTATGGTGTTTCTGAAGAATGTAATAAGTGGTTACAACATTTTAGGATAAAAGCTAAAGGTGTTTTTTATAATTCGATAGATAAAAATGTAGAAAAAGACGAAACTTTTGATTTAAGAAAAGAATATAATATAGATAAAAGTAAAAAAATATGTGTATTTACTGGAAGGCTTATTAAAGAGAAAGGCATTTTTAAATTGATAAATACATTTAATAAATTAGATTCAGAAGATGTGTGTTTGTTTATAATTGGTGATGGAGAAGTTTATGAGGAAATTAAAAAAAATAATAAAAATAGAAATATAGTAATTACTGGTAGAATGGAACATAAAAAAATTATGAAAGCATTAGAAAGTACGGATATATTTTTATTACCAACTGATTTTCCGGAAGGACTACCAACATCAATATTAGAAGCTGGTTTGGAAAAATGTGCAATAATAGCTTCTAATAGAGGTGGAACTCCTGAAGTTATTGTAAATGAAGAATACGGAATAGTATTGAAGAAAAATAGTGAAGAAGAAATACTTGAGAAATTAAAATTATTGCTAAATAATGCTGAAATAATTGAAAAGATGGGAAGAAATATTCAAAAAAGAATACTTGAAAATTTTGAGTGGGAAGTTACAGCAAATAAAATTTTATTAGAAATCAAAAAAATTTAGAAAGTGAGAAATAATTATGAATAAGATAAAAATGTGTGTTATAGGTGCTGGAAATATAACTAATAGTAGACATATTCCAGCAATAAAAAAAAATAAGAATTTTATAGAGTTGATTGGAGTTATTGGAAATAATAAAGAAAAAGTAAAAAAAACAGCACAAAAAAATAAAATATCAAATACTTTTGTTTTAGAAAAAGATGAAAATGAAAGTAATAATATAGAAAAGCAATTAAAAAATTTAAAATGGTTTGAAGAAGTAGAAGCTGTTATAATAGGAACACCACCAAAATCACATTTTCCATTAGTAAAAGCATGTTTGAATTTAGGGAAAAATGTTTTAGTTGAGAAGCCAATGACTATGAATAAAGATGAAGCTGATGAATTAATTAAAATTTCAAATGAAAAGAAAAAAGTATTTAGTGTTATGCATAATTTTCAATTTTCTAATGGTATGAGAGAAATTGAAAAAAGACTAAAAAATAATGAGTTTGGGAAAATAAAAACTATATCATGCTTACAATTTACAAATAGAGATAGAAGACTTCCAGATTGGTATGATGATTTACCTTTAGGATTATTTTATGATGAAGCAGCACATTTTTTTTATCTTTTAAAGAAATTTGGTGGAGATTTAAAAATTTTTAATTCTTTTACACAATTTGATAAGTCAAAAATAGAAAATACTCCAATGATATTAAATGTTAATTTAATAGCAGGAGAGATACCAGCAACTATAACTATGAATTTTAATTCGCCTGTATGTGAATGGCTATTTATACTTTTATGTGAAAAGAAAATAGTAATATATGATTTTTTTAAGGATATAGTTATTATAGCAAATAGCGATCAATTACATTTGGCTAAGAACATATTGAAAAATTCTCTTGATTATACTTTAAGTTTTTGGAGAGGTTTTATAAAGAATGGAGTTAATTTAGTTTTAAAGAATTTATATTATGGTCAGGATATTGTTATTAAAAAATTTATTAATAATATAAATACAAATACAAATGATGAATCAATTTCAGCAGAACAAGGAAGAAAAACAGTGTTAGCAATGAATCAAGTAATAGAAAAAAATTTAAATATTAGAAAGGAAAAATAAAAAATGGTTTTTGTATTATATTTGATACTTTCTACTTTAGGGATGACTTTTATCAAGATGGGTGGAGAGGATTTAAATTTTGTTTTGTCAAAATCAGTATTTCAATTTAGAATAGCATTTATTGGAATAATTGGAATTGTATTTTATTTAATAAGTTTTATATTATGGATTATAATATTATCAAAATATAATTTAAGTTTTATTTCTCCGATTGCTTCAGGATTAGCATACATATTAATAATATTATCTTCAAAATTTTTGTTAAAAGAAAGTATTAGTAGCTATCAATATTGGGGTATTGTGATTATTTTAATAGGAGTAGTTTTAATGAATATAAAGAAATAACGAAAGGAGTTAGTGAATGAAAAGGTTTGAAGCATTAGAAACATTTAGATTTATTGCAGCATTAATAATAGCTTTAGGTCACTTCTTTTTTGTAAGAGGAATTACAAATATCGTTTCAGGTTCTTATGTATTAGGAGTAGAATTTTTTTTCTGTTTAAGTGCGTTTGTCATTACATTGAGACAAAAATTTGATTCTTCAACTGATGAATATTTAAAAAAATTCTTATCAGGAAGAGTAATTAGGTTATTATTACCTTATATGGTTATAATGATAATATATAATTCATTTTTTTATAAGTTATTCAATGGTATTAGTATTGGTTTGTATAATTGGTTTGTTTCATTATTTCTTTTACATATTATGGGATTAAATGCAATGAAATTAGGTTTAGATACTTATACAGTTTCATGGGCTTTAGGATTAGAACTTTATGTAGGAACGCTTTTTTTTGTTTTTATATATTTTTTACGAAAAAAAATAAATGGAGTTGCGGTAGCATTTTTTTGTTTTATGGGTTTTGTAATTTGTATCAGCATATTTAAACATAATTCACCATATTTTTTAGATCAGCATTTTACTGAATATAAACAAATACCATTTGGGTTTTTTAGAATATTAGTTTCCTATTTTATTGGAACAATCGTTGCAATTTTTTATAGATATATAGTAACTGTTAATTTAGATAATAATAAATTTTTTAAATATAAAAATATTCTATTTACAATTCTAGAAATTTTAATACTATATACAATTGTTAGATTTTATGGAAAGATAAATTACAATATGCAAAATCAATATATATTTCCAGTTATAGTTGGGATAATGATTTTCATTTTTTCATTTGAATTAGGAGTAATTTCTAAAATTTTTAAAAAGTTCTCTAGTTTAGGAAAATTAAGTTTTTCTTTCTATTTATTACATCCATTTGTTTTCCAACTACTTAAACATTTTAATATGGCAAAAAATAACTATTTATATATTTATTTGTTAGGTACATTTATTTTAACTTTTGTTTTTTATAATTTAGTAGAAAAGAAATTTATAAAAATGAAATATAAATTAAGAGAAATGTTGAATAAATAACTTCTTAAATAAAAACAAAAGAAAGGAGCAAATGATATTTTATACATTTATCATCCAAAAATAAAATGAAAAGTGGGAAAATAATATTTATAATACCAGCTTATAATGAAGAAATGAATATAAAAAAAGTTTTGGAGGATATAAGAAAGAATACTCCAATGGCAGATATTATTGTTATAAATGATTGTTCAAAAGATAATACAGAAAAAGTTTTGAAAGAAGAAAATGTTGATTATATAAATCATCCATTTAATATGGGATATGCAAAAGCGGTTCAAACAGGAATTAAATATGCTTATTATAATAATTATGACTATGCAATACAATTTGATGCAGATGGACAACATTTAGCATCAGAAGCCAATAAACTATTTGAGAAATTAAAGAATAAAAATTGTGATATAGTTATTGGATCAAGGTTTTTAAAAAATACAGGATATAAGCATTCTTTTTTTAGAAAATTAGGTACTAATTTATTTACTCAAATAATAAAAATATATTGTAAAAAAGTTATAACAGATCCTACTTCAGGGTTTCAATGTTTGGATAAAAAAATAATGGGATATTATTCAAAATTAGGAAATTATCCTGAATATCCTGATGCTAATTTAATAATAGATTTGTTATTAAAAGGTTATAAAATTGAGGAAGTAGGCGTAAAAATGGAGTTAAGAGAATTTGGAGAAAGTATGCATTCAGGAATAATTAAACCAATAAAATACATGATAAAGATAATATATGTAATTTTTATTATTATATTGAAAAATATACTAGGAGGAAAAAGAAAATGAATATATTTTTTATAATTATAGCAGTTTCTTTATTTATATATATATTACACCTAACAATAGAAAATAAATTAGATGTTTATGAAAGTTTTTTTTGGGTATGTGGCTCATTAGTAGGAATATTTTTTTCAATATTTCCCAAAAGTATAGATAAAATATCTCATTTTTTAGGAGTTAATTACCCTCCTACATTATTTCTTCTTTTATGTATTTTATTTTTATTGATTATTAATTTTAGAACAACTAGGTATTTATCGAAAGAAAAAGAAAAAGTAATGTTTTTAGCACAAGAGATAGCGATTTTAAAAAAAATTGAAAATAATGATGTAAAAAGAAAGTAAAAATATGAAAATATCCACAACAGTAATATGGTATAACCCAGATAATAAAAATATCGAAAATATAAAAACATATCTTAATTATTTTGAAAAGTTATTTATAATTGATAACTCTCAAAATAATAATAAAGGATTGGTAGAAATATTAGAAAGTACTAAAGTTGAATATATCTATAATAAAGGGAAAAATTTAGGAATAGCAAGTGCTTTAAATTTAGTATGTGAAAAATCTATAAAAGAAGGTTTTTCTTGGATATTAACCATGGATCAAGATAGTTATTTTGATTCAAAAAATGTAGAAGAGTATCTAAAAACTTTTAGTCAAATTGAGAATAAGAATATAGGAATAGTCTCTCCTTGTCACATTTTAAAAAATGATATAGTAAAAATGGATGAAGATAAAAAGTTTATGGATGTAGATCGTGTAATGACATCAGGTAATTTATTAAATTTATCAGCTTGGAAAAAAGTAGGAAAATTTGATGAGAATCTTTTTATTGATGAAGTAGATAATGAAATGTGTTATCGAATGATAGAAAAAGGTTATCAAATAAAACAGTTGAATAAGATAAAGATGTGTCACGAATTAGGAAATTTAGAAAAAAGAAGTTTCTTTTTTAAAAAAATTTCAATTTTAAATCATAATTATGTCAGAAAATATTATATGATGAGAAATAAATTATATATATTTAAAAATTATAGAAAATATAGATTAAGATATATATATTATATTTTAAATGATTTTTTTAAAGTTATTTTTTATGAAAAAGATAAAATAAGAAAACTAAGGTTTATGTTTAAAGGAATAAAAGACTTTTTTAAAAATAAAATGGGTGGACTAGATGATAGAAAATAAAAAAATAGATATTTTGATGGCAACTTATAATGGTGAAAAATATTTGTCTGAACAAATAGATTCTATAATTTTTCAAACATATAAAAATTGGAATTTGTTAATAAGAGATGATGGCTCTTCTGATAGTACTTTTGAAATTCTTAAAGAATATGAAAAAAAAGATAGTAGAATAAAAATTATAAGCGATGAAAAAGGGAATTTAGGAATAGTAAAAAATTTTGAAGAATTATTGAAAATTTCAGATTCTGATTTGATAATGTTTTCTGATCAAGATGATGTGTGGGTTGAAAATAAATTGGAATTGTATTTAAGTAAAATAAAAAATTTTAGAAATGAGGGATTTTTAATTCATTCTGATGCTGTTTTATTTTCTGAAACTAAAGAAAAAATCTTAAAGAATACATTTATTTCAGGAAAAATAAAAAAAATGGGATTAAAAAATATATTTTTTAATTATTTTGTACAAGGGGCTACAATTTTAATTTCAAAAGAAATAAAAAAATTTATTTTACCTTTTTCAGAAGAGGTTTATTTACATGATAGATATATCCATATTATATCAGAATTATTTTTTAAAAGAATTTTTATAAAAGAGCCTTTAATTTATTATAGGCAACATAGTAATAATCAAATTGGTGCAAAGAGTACATTTAAATCACTTTTTTCTAAAAGATATTTTGATAAACGGGATTATAAAATGATAAAAAAAATATATGAAAATTATCAAAATCTTCTAACAGAGGACAAAAAAGAGATAATCGAAGAATATTTTAAAATAGTAGATGTTAAAACTAATAGATTCAAAAGAATTATAAAACTAAAAAAATCAAAAATAGATATGCCGTTAAAAAAGCAGATTTCTCTTTTAATAAAAGGATAAAATAAAAAGTTAGACATATTTTGATACTTTTTATATAATATAAAAGGAATAAAAAAATTTATAATTATAAAAGAAAGGACAAAATCAATGAAAATACTACTAACCGGCTCAAACGGACAACTAGGCCACGACTTCAAAAAAATATTCAATAAAAAAAATATTGAATATATCGCAACAGACTACAAAGAATTAGACATTACAAGTGATGAAGATTTAAACAAATTTTTTCAAGAAAATGAAGGAATTACTCATGTGATAAATTGTGCAGCATATAACGATGTGGATAAAGCTGAGACTGATAAAAAAGTTTGGGTATTGAATGCTGAGGCACCGAAGAAATTGGCTGAGTTTTCTAAAAAGATTGGGGCTATTTTTGTTACTTATACGACAGACTTTGTGTTTGATGGGGGAAAAAATACTCCTTATGTGGAAGATGATAGAACAAATGGAGTTTCAGAGTATGGAAAATCGAAGGCTCAAGGAGAAAAAGATGTTTTAGAAACATATGATAAATCTTTTGTGATACGGACTTCATGGGTGTTTGGGATAGCAAATAATAATTTTAACAAGCAAGTTATTAACTGGAGTAAATCTAGAGCTGAATTAAATATTGTGGACGATCAAGTATCAGTTCCGACTTATTCAATGGATTTAGCTGAATTTTCTTGGAAATTAATTCAAACTGAAAAATTTGGATTGTATCATATTACAAATGATGGAATTGCGAGTAAATATGACCAAGCGAAGTATGTTTTGGAAAAAATTGGTTGGAGTGGAATATTGGGGAGAGCTAAAACGGCAGATTTTAATCTTCCTGCTAAACGACCACCGTATTCAAAATTGGATTCTAGCAAGGTAGAAAAATTGTTAGGAGAAAAGATTCCGTCTTGGCAGTCAGGAATTGATAGATTTTTAGAAGAGATGAAAGAAAATGGGGAATTGTAAAAAAATAAGGAATATCCTTTGTAATTAAGAGATATTCCTTTTTATTTTTATAAAACTTTAAATTCTAGAGAAGTAAATTTTTGTTCATCGCTATCTCCTTTAGCGATAATTGAAATTCTTCCTCTTCTGTCTACACGTAGAAAACGGTATTTTTTTTCAGAAAAATGTCCATTATGTTTAATTACTATCTTTTTACCTTTTAGATAGCTGTTTTCATTTATGACTCGTAATATATCTTCCCATTCTCTATTCAATCTGTGAAATTCATTTTCAAAAGTGGATACAATTTCTTCTATTATATTTTGTACCGAATGAGTTTTTCCTGTTATTTCTACAAGTGAGATAGCTTTTTCACGAAATATTCCAAAATCAGTATTGTTGATGTTTATTCCAATTCCGATTATTATGTGATCTCTCACTTTTTCACATAAAATTCCACATAATTTTTTATTTTCATAATAAATATCGTTTGGCCATTTAAAAGTTAGCTTATCTTTGTTTTCTATATAGTTTTTTAGAACTTTGTAGACGATATATCCTGCAAAAATTGTAATTTTTTCATCTAGCTCATAGTTGTCATTAACAGCAAAGGAAAAAAGAGCGGCTCCTTCGCTTGAAATCCATACACTATCTCTTTTTCCTTTTCCATTTGTCTGATTTTTTGCTACGATTACTTCAAATTCCTCGATTCTTAGTTGTCGTCGTAAATATTCGTTTGTTGAATTTATTTCATCAAAAAATTTAAATTTCAAAACTGTACCTCTTTCTGCTTGTTATGTTTAAAATTTAATTTTATCGATTAATTAACTTAATCTTGGGAATATAAATACTCCATAAACTGGGCCTGCATGAGCTCCTATTACAGCTCCAATTTCTCTATTTAATATTAATGAGTTTATTTTTGGGTTATTTTCTACTTCTGAATAAATTCTAACGACATTTTCAAGTTCTGCTTTAGTTCCACCCCATCCGCTCATAAGGACAATGCTTTGTTTTTTGCTTTCACGTTCAATGTATTTTTCAATGTATTTTTGTGCATTACGCTCACCAAGAACTTTTTTCTCAACTGTAACTTCTCCTTGATTTACAGTTAAGATAGGTTTCATATTTAATGCACCTGCTATTGTTGAACTTGCTTTTCCAATTCTTCCACCTCTTTCAAGGTATTTTAAGTCTGGAATGATCATAAGCAGTTTACCTTTAGTTCTGAAGTTAGTTACCCAATTGATAATTTCTGTAAAGCTTTCCCCTCTTACTGATTTTCCAGCTGCTCCTAATGCAAGAAATCCTTGTAATAATGAAGCTCCTAAACTATCTATCAACTCTATATCGTTTTCTCTATTTGTAAGGCTTCTTCCAACTTTTGCAGCTTGTATTGTTCCGCTTAATTTTGATGACGGATGTATAGAGATAATTTTTTTGTATCCTTTTTCAAATAATTTGTTATAGGCATCTAAAAAATCTTGTGGTGATGGCTGAGATGTTTTGATTTTGGCATCATTGTCTAGCATTTCATGCCAAAATTCTGATTTAGTAATTTCTATTCCATCTTTGTAAAGTTCTCCGTTTATATCGATTCTCAAAGGAACAATTTTTATTGGAAGCCCTTCTATATCTTCATTTGTTAAATCTGATATAGAATCAGTTAAAACGGCAATTTCAGGCATATTTGGATCTTTATTTTCAATGTATAGATAGTAGTAGTAATTTTTTTGATTACCATTGATAATTTTAGTCTTTAATCCTGACAATTTTTCTTCAATACTTTTTTGTGAAGCTTCATCTTTTTCATTTCCGCTTACAACAACTGCAGTTATAGTTTGTTTTGTTACTAGGTCATCTAATATAGCATCCACTACATCTTTTAATGATTTTTTGGCATATTTTATTTTTCCGTTTACAAGTCCAATAAATTCATCTTTTTCTATTAATAAATCTTCAACTTTTGTATCTCTTACAGCTTTTGTAATTTCTACAGAATAATTTCTAGAAGCTGCTTCTTTTAATTCATCAATATCGGTATCTTTATTTTTTAGGAAATAGTATCCATCAAGCATTGTTTTTGTATCAAGAACGACTACTGTTCTTTTAGATTTTTCAGCAGCCAATTTTGCTGTTGTAATGACATTTTTATTATTTGGAAGAATATAGATATTTTCTTTTGTTGTTTTTCCAATGGCATTTAGTATTTCCTGAACACTTGGATTTTTACTTTGTCCTCCTAAAATTACCACATCTGCACCAAGTTTTAAAAATTCATCTTTTAAATTTTCAGAATCTGCTAATATTATAAATGATGATTTAGTTTTATTGATTTTTTTGCTTGTAAAAATTTTTGCTTCATCTTTTTCACTAAAAATTTGCAAATTATCGTGTTGCAGTTTCATGTTTTCTACTTTCATTTTTTCAAGAGGTCCATATTCTAGTGCAATTTCGATTGCTTTTCCAGGATGGTTTGTATGAATGTGAGTTTTAAATTTTTTAGAAGTTTGTGCAAATACTGCAGAATCTCCTAGTTCTAACACACGTTTTTTGTATTCGTTTGTATCAAAATCACCGTTTAGAATAATAAATTCTGTACAATATTGAAAGTGTATACTTTCAGGATCATGATTAATGTTTGCTATTGTCTTGTCAAATTCGTTTTCTTTTACTTGAGATTTTTGCAATTCAGCTAGTAGATTTAGTTCAGTTGTAACTTTATAAAATCCTTCAAAGAAGAAGAATAAACCTTTTCCACCAGAATCAACGACTCCTGCCTCTTTTAATTTTGGAAGCAATTCAGGTGTTTCGTCCACAGCTTTTTTCCCAGCTTCTACAATTTCTTTTAAAAATGCGACCAAATCTTCAAATTTTTCTGCACATTCTGTAGCCTTTTCAGAAATTTTTCTAATAACTGTTAGCATTGTCCCTTCAATAGGTTCACTTACGGCATTATATGCAGTTTCTTTTGCACTTACAAGAGCCTGTGCTACATCTTTTGGCAACAGTTTAGTTTTTTCTCCAATACCTCTTAGAAATCCTGTGATTACTTGTGACAAAATTGTTCCAGAATTTCCACGTGCTCCCATTAGCACCGCTTCTTCAACTACATCTATCAATTCAGGCATTTTTATTTTGTCATTTGTTTTTTCTTCAAGATCATTTATCATTGAATTTAATGTCATTGACATATTGCTTCCAGTATCTCCGTCAGGAACTGGATAGACATTCAGTTCATTTAAAAGTTCCTCATGTTTTATAACCCATTTTCCGCCGCCAATAAACACTAATTTTAGCCTTTTGGCATCTAAATATTTTATTGCCATTATTTCCTCCTAAAAACAATTTTTTATATTTTTATGATTATTTTTTTATTATTGAAATCTATTTTCTTGATTTCTTAAAAATTTATCTTAACAAATTTTAAAGTAAAACTGATTTAAAACCAAACTCAAAACCTATGACTTCAAGTTTATATAATTTTTAAATGATTCAAATTAAATAGGTTCGAGTATGTTTTGAAATTGATAAAAGTTATTTTTTTGTTTTTACAAAGCAAGAAAAATCGACTGTTATTTCTTTCACAATTTCCACTCATCTAAACATGTTTAATTTGTTTAAAAATTAATTAATGAAAAAAGAATAATTATTATTAATCAAAATAATCTAAATAAAGTATAAAACAAAAAAAATTCAAAAGAATACTTTATTTTATTTAATAAAAGAAAGATAACTTATTTTACGATTTCTAAAAATTTTTGGAATAAGTTTTCTTTTTTTAAAATAACTTCTACAAATTCACGTACTGCTCCTTCACCGCCATTTTTGGTAGAAATAAAATCAGCAATTGCTTTTATTTCATTTGCTCCATCTAAAGGTGTTCCAGAAAAGCCGATTTTTTTTATGACTTTTATATCGTTTAAATCATCACCCATATAGGCTATTTCTTCGCTTTTTAAGCCTGTTTTATTCATAATATCGCTCAGTATCAGAGTTTTTTCGGAAATTCCTTGAAAAAGGTATTTTATTTTCAGTTTTTCAACCCGTTTTTTTAACAGTTCGGATTCTCCACCTGTAATAATTCCAAATTCAATGCCTAATTTTTGTGCATTTACGATGGCATAGCCATCTTTTACGTTAAATTTTTTTAATTCTTCGCCACTATTGCCGAGATAAATTCCACCATCGGTAAGTGTTCCATCTACATCTAGTAAAATTAATTTTATCATTTTTTCTCCATTTATATCTACAGCTTGTTATTATTATACCATAATATATGCTTATTGTTCAAATTTATTTTATAAAGTTAGAGTAAAAAAATATAGGTACATATTTTTTTTACACGAGTAAAATTCTAATATTTCTTCTTGTGATTTTTATTTATGCTTTGCTTTTATATTTTTTTCATTTTCTGACAAAGAGTTTTGATTTCTTGCAATAAAATATGTTTTTTATTTTTCAAACAGGATTTAGTGCAATATAGTAAATATACTAGAACTCATTCAAAATTAAACTATTGAAAATCATGTGAATTTAGGATTTGAGTAAAATAGTTTTAGCTTTTAAGTTTAGTTTTAAATCAATTTTGTTATATATATATTAGACAGAATTAATTTTAATTTATGGTATATTTTAACTTTATAAAAAATTAATCTTTCATAGAATATTCTTTTAATTAAAATTTTAAAAAAAATATTGACTTTTAGGAAAAATGTGGGATAATATTAGCACAAAGACGATAATATTAAATATAATTTTGAGCAATTATATATTGAAATAATCGAGATGCTATGCAACTTTGTTTAGTTTTTTTTGAAAAATGGAGCAAAAATTACAAATCACCTTAAAAAGTCAAACACTTTAGTGTCAAAAAAATCAAAAATATAGCTGGTTTATATAATAGAGGAGATTTTGTAATTTAAAAGAGAGGTGGAAAATGAATTTAGATATAGACTATTTCAAAAGAAAATTAAAAGAAATAACAGATTGGTATGAAAATACAGCTTGGAACAAAAAAACATTGCTTGAAAAAATAACCGAGCTTGATGAAGAAATAAATAAAACTCGTGATGAAGAAAATTTAATAGATTGGGATAGGTTGACTCATATAGAAGAAAAAGTTATAAGTGATATGGTTCATTTGAGAAATAAAATGAAACTTTCTCATGAAGAAAATTTTGACAGTTATTATAAAGTAGAATAATTTTAAAAATAAAATGATGGCATATAAAGAATAATCATATAAAGTTTAGAAATTATAAAAATAAAAATCTAACTTAAAATAATAATTATATAATTATTCTAGATATTGTCATCATTTTTATTAATAAACGGAATAAAGATATTAAGGGCATGATTTTTTTAAGAATAAAATTCAGCAATTTTTTATCATAATTTATTTTTATATAAAATTTATCGTCAGAGCATGGTAATACATGTAGACTATTCGGAATATTTCTTTTCTTAAAAAAGAAAAAACGTTATTTTAGTATAGGTCTGTTCGGTAACTATATAAACTTATAATTTAACAAAAAAATTTAGGTTATCGGAGCATATCTTATAATAAAACTGATCTAAAACTGAATGCAAAATATGATTTTTGATTTATCCTAAATATTTTATTTTGTTAAAGAATTTTTAGAATTGACTATGCAAATAACTAATGTTATAATATAGAAAATTTTAGATTATTTTGTGATGGAGGTATTTATGAAAAGAAATATTTTTAAAAGTTTGCTGTTAATAGTAATGTTTTTACTTGCGATTAGCTGTGGGAAAAAGAATGATACAATTAAAATTGTATTCTTACCAAATGAGACTAATGACTCTTTGAAAAAATCAAGAGAAGAATTTGCTCGGATTGTGCATGAAGCAACTGGGAAAAAGGTTGAGATTGTTACGACAACTGATTATAATATTACAGTTGAAAATATTATTTCTGGACAATCACAGATTGCATATATTGGGGCGGAAGCATATTTAAATGCTATAAAACGTACAAAAGATATTGAGGCAGTATTGACAAATGCAGGGGAAAGCGGAACATTAAAAGATGCTCTTTATTACAGCTTTATTGCAGTAAGAAAAGAAGATGCTGATAAATACCGTTCTGGAAATGGATTTGACTTGAAGAAAATAAAAGGTAAATCAATAGGATTTGTTACAAATAGTTCTACATCAGGATTTAAAGTACCTGGAAATGCGATTATAAAGGAATTTGGACTAAAAAATACAGATGAATTGTTAGGAAATAAAGTATTTTCAAAAGTTATGTTTGGAAATTCACATCCAGGAACTCAAGTTTTGCTATTTAAAGGGGATGTAGATGTTGCCACATTTGCTATTCCAAAATCATTTACAATATATGAACTAACGGCTGGAAAGGATTTTCATTCAGGAGCTACATATAGAGTAAAAAAAGGAGCAGTTGCACCATTTGGAGATTATGCAGGAAAAAGTTTTACAGTTATAAAATCAATCCCAGTTTATAATGGACCAATTGTGTTTAATACAAAAACTTTATCAAAAGAAGATCAAGAAAAAATTAAAAAAGCTTTAATGGCTAAATCAACAACAGATAATCCATATATTTTCAGCAATAAAAAGAGTAAAGTAAGAGGATTGTTCTTAAAAGAAAATAATAATGTAGGATTTGTGGAAACAAATACAGCATGGTACGAAGGAATGAAAAATATAAAATAGACTTGTTCGATAACCATACAAACTTAGAATTTAATAAAATAAAAAAACTTAGATTGTCGAATATATCTAAATAATAAAAATTTAGGAGTAAAATAAAAAATGCGTTTAGATAAATTTTTAAAGGTAACAAGAATTATAAAAAGAAGAACTGTGGCAAAAGAGCTTGCAGATAATGGAAATATAGTTGTAAATGGGGATCCTAAAAAGTCTTCTTATAATGTAAAAAAAGGTGACATTTTTGAAATAAAGTATTTTAATAAAAATATAAAAGTAAAAGTTTTAGATTTGCCGCCTGAAAGTCTAAAAAAAGAATTTATTGAAGACTATATTAAGGTAATTGGATAATCTTTTTTAAAGTTACTTTAAATAAATTAAATAAATATTATATTCTTTATTATTTTTTCTCTTGTTTTTTACAATAAATAAGGTATAATTGTAGTGAAAAATAAAACTATAAAACAAGGAGAAGATTTATGAAAGTAACTGATATTCGTATTAGAATTGGAAAACAAACGGAAAACATCGAAAGATTGAAAGCCTATGCTGATATCACATTTGATGAAAGTTTTGTCATTCATGGGTTAAAAATAATCGATGGACAAAATGGGCTTTTTGTGGCAATGCCATCCAGAAGAATGCCAAATGGAGAATTTAAAGACATAGTTCATCCAATAAAACCTGAACTTCGTGCTGAAATAACAAAAGTTATTTTAGAAAAATTTGAACAAGAAAAGGCAGATCATACTGAAGCTGAATAAGATTTTTACTAAAAAAGTACACCAAAAATACTAAAATCATACATACATAATAATACTAATATCAGTGGTGTACTTTTTCTTTCTTCTTAATTTTATTTTTTATCTTACATTATTCAACTTCATTTTCAAAACCAAATTAATTAACTTTTCTTTTTATTATTTCTTTTCATAATTGGAAGATATAACAAAAATTGGAAAAAAATCATTACTGCTATCAGAATAATATCATAAAGCCAAATTGGTTTTATAAATTTTACTTGAGAAATAATGTGGATTTTTAAGAACATTGCATTTATTCCTTTAAAAATAGAGTTATATATAAATGCATACAAAAATATGGCAAGTAATGTAATTGCTGATTGAATAAGTCCTTTTTTTGAAGGTCTTTCATGCAAATAAGTATATCCAAAAAAAGCTGTAAATACTATAAGTGCGTGCATTATCATAAAAATATATACATAATAATTGTCATGATAATAAACTATTCCAGGCAAAATTAATGCTAAAACTGGTCCAAAAATAAAATAATAGACTGCATTATACAAAAATTTTGTTCTAAAAATCAAATATAATCCTGCGAAAATTGCTGCAAAATTGCAAAGATGTATTGGCATAACATTAGTTATAGGCTCATTTTGATACATTAACCTGTAAATTGAGTCAATTATTTTAAATATCAGTAGAAAATAACCTAAAAATGTTGAATATTTTTTTATATTTATATTTTTAAAAATTTTTGGAATATAAAATAAAAAAATGCAAAATAAAATTGATACTACAAAAGTTTCTATGTGAATTGGGATAAAATAACTAAAAGTCAAAGTTTCTCCTCTCTTGTTTCTTTTTCTATATATTTATTTTTTTATTTAAAATTTTTCAATGCTTTTCATTGCTTTGGCTGTTTTGATTGCAAAAACATCCAGTCTTTTATTCCAGGTATGTTATAAGCTATTTTCCAAGTTCCAGAGTGCTCTAAACTTGAATTGGCATCTTTAGGCAAGTATGGATTTGTACCTTTTTCAAGTGTCGTGTATTTTATATTTGACTTTTGAGCAATAATTTTTCTGGCACCTTCTAAAAATTGTGTATCTGTGTAGTCGGCTCTCCAAGTATCTTTGGCTACTGTAGCTCCTCTTTTTATAAGTTCACTTGTGATTGCATTCATTCCAGGATAGGCTTTTGCATCGCCAGTTGAGACTGTTATCCACAGATTATTTTTTGCCATAGCGGATACTTCTTTTGGATCCCATTGGCAAGCTACTAAATATGAAGCGGCAAATAATTCTGGATATTTATAGTTCATAACAATAGCCATCATTCCGCCCATTGATTGTCCTGTTGCATATAATTTTTTTTCATCAATGCTGTATTTTGAAAGTAAATGATCTCTTATCAAATTTACAGTTGCATCCAAGTCACTTGTAATATTTCCATTGTCATTTATTACTTGTCTTGAATATTGAGGAGCTAGTACAAATGCTTCGTGTCTTGCTTGTTCTTCAGGTGTTGCGAATGAAATTGCACCGTTTCCTTGAAGTAAGGTAGTTTTTGTATCTTCACTTAAAACTCCCATATCATGCATAAACAGTACAAGTGGATATTTTTTATTTTTGTCATAATTTTTTGGAATATAAAGATTATATTTTACGTTTGTCCCTGTTTTGGGATCTTTATACACAAATTGCTTAAAGTTTTCAACAATTAGATTTTTAGTTTTATTATTTTCAAGTATTGCAATACTTTTTTCTAACTTTTTACCACTTGTAAATAAAATATCTTCCTTTTGTGTTATTTTAGAAGTTGCTTTTTTCATCTGAAATCCAACTTCATTATTTCCTTCTAGACGAAGGGAAGCTCCATCATCCTTTGGATTTAATTCAATAATGACATATCTTCCGTCTTTTACAATGTCAGTTTTTTCAGGACGAGTATTTGAATAAATTTTTTCAACAGTTCTGCCTGATACTGTAAAAGTATTTTTTGTCAGTTGTGAATTTACTACTTTTTCATTAAATTCAAGAATAATATATGTTATTTGCTGTCCTGTTCCAAAAACTTCTGTTACAGATGTTACATTTCTTATTCCTTTAGGATACTTTATTTTTTCAGTTTTTAATGTTGTAGTTGTTTCTGCCGAAATAATTCCAGTTGATATTAGCATACCTAAAATTGCTAAAAATAAAAGTATTTTTTTCATAAATAATTCCTCCTTTACTATTTTTTATCAGATGTATTCAATGAACTTTTTTACTAAATTATAGTAAAACTGATTTAAAGCTGAACTTAAAAACTAAGATTATTTTACTTAAAACCCTAAGTTTATATAATTTTTAATAGTTCAATTTTAAATGGGTTTAAGTATATTTTAAAGAAAAGCCTTTGATAAATTTTACCATAATTTTTCTATATTTCAAAATTTTTTACTCTGTCGTCTATTTAATTTAGTTTGTTATTTTTTTAGTTTTATGGTAAACTATTTGAGTAAAAGCAAAGGGTTTTTTTAAAGACGTTGCTAATAGAATTAGATATTTTTCTGGGGGGAAAAATGAAGAGGAATAATGGGAATAAGGACAATAAAAAAATAGACTTTGAACAAATGATGAGTGAAGAAAGAGAAAGAGGGCATAGGGAAAGATTGAGGCAGAGATTTTTGTCAACGGGGACAAAAGGTTTTGCAGATTATGAAGTTTTGGAACTATTGCTTACTTATACAGTTACTAGAAAAAATTGCAGAGGAATTGCAAAGGATCTTTTGAGCAAATATCGGGATTTGTATACAATTTTGAAACAGTCGGAAGAAGAGTTGCAAAAAAATAAATATATGACTGAAAGAGCAGTTGTATTTTTTAAACTTTTATTTGAAATAATAGAAAGTGAATTGTATAAAAAGGTACATAACGAACGGATTGTACTTTCAAGTAATCTTAAACTGCTAAATTATTTGGAATTTTCTCTTTTAAATAGAGATATTGAAGTATTTAAGGTGCTATTTTTAAACACACAAAATGAATTGCTGAAAGAAGAGGAGCTTTTTTTTGGAACAATTGATAGAAGTACAGTTTATATTCGTGAATTGGTAAAAAAAATTTTAGAATATAATGCAAAAGGAGTAATTTTGGTACATAATCATCCATCAGGTTCATTAAAACCGTCAAAATCTGATATTTTATTGACAAGAAAAGTAAAGGAAGTTTTTGAAAATATAGAAATACGGTTGCTTGATCATTTGATAATAAGTGAAAAGGGGTATTTCAGTTTTTTGGAAGGTGGGATATTATGAAGATAATAAATATAAAATTTAGAAAAACAAAAAAAGTTTATCCATTTATGATAAATGATTCAGAAGATTATAAAAAAGGTGATCATGTTCTTGTAGATACAATTCGCGGGGAACAAATAGGTATAGTTCTCGGAGTCGCATTAAACAAGGAAAATGCTGATCAAGATGATTTAAAAATTAGGGAAGTAAAAAGAAAGTTATCAGAAGAAGAAATAAAAAAACTGTCAGATTTGGATAAAAAGGCTGATGAAGCATATTTTAAATGTAAAAAAATTGTAAAAAGACTGCTTCCCGAAATGAATCTTGTCATTGGAGAATATACTTTTGATGAGGGAAAGCTAATATTTTATTTTACAGCTAATAATAGACTTGATTTTAGAGAATTGGTAAAAGAAGTGAACAAGACATTTAAAAAGAGAGTAGAATTTTACCAAATTAAAACAAATGACGAAGGAAGAATTTTGTCAGCTTTTGGAAAATATGGAAGGGAAATTTACTGGTAAAATTAGTATTTAAAATAAAATTATTAAAAGCTAAGCAATAAACAGTATTTATAGTAGCAAGGGAGTTTGCTTTCCCTTGTCAAGAAGTAATGTGAATACTGTATTAACAAAAATTTATAGTTTTTCGTAAATGATTCAGCCAAAAGATTAAAACTGTCTTATTGAAAAGATAAATAAAATATTGTTTTGTTTTAATATTTTAAAATGATAAAAAGAATGATTTTTCAAGGATTTGATAGTTTGAATTAAAAAAAGCAGGATAATAATAAAAATTTTAAAAAAAAGAGTTGAAATATTTGTAAATATATGTTATACTTATTGAGTAATAAAGATAACGTGGTCGCATAGCTCAGTTGGGAGAGCACCTGCCTTACAAGCAGGGGGTCATTGGTTCGAGCCCAATTGTGACCACCATTATGGAGGTGTAGCTCAGTTGGTTAGAGTGCTTGCCTGTCACGCAAGATGTCGCGAGTTCGAGTCTCGTCACTTCCGCCATTATATGCCCAGATAGCTCAGTCGGTAGAGCAAGGGACTGAAAATCCCTGTGTCCGTGGTTCGATTCCGCGTCTGGGCACCATTATAACAAATAAAATTAGAATATATAGTGCAAATCGGTGTTTATGCTGTTTTGCATTTTTTTTTAATTATATTTATTAAATAGTGCAAGAACACTTGCGACTTTAGTCGTGGGAGGTTCAGATAAATTTAAGAATTCAAAACCAGTTCTTAAAATGTTTCAAATATTAAAATTCAGAAATAAAGTGCAGAGTATCTAAATGACTTTATTTTAAATATCAAGTTGTGATATAATTAATATATATTGAAATTTATAAGAAAATAAAAGAGGGAGTGATTTTATGAGAAAAAAAGCTGTTCCTGTGGGGATTGAAGATTTT
>NZ_DBHIXN010000029.1:0-28121 GCF_057270615.1 Leptotrichia sp. | reverse complement strand
AATTCATCTCCCACTTATAGAAAGCCTACGACTTCTTGCTATCTTTTTGTTAAATCACCGCTTCATAGTCTTCAAATTCATCATAGTACATATCCCACACATAATCGTAAGGTCTTACTTTTTTTGCATCTTCTTGGATATCTTCATTTTTTATTTTCACTCTTCCATTCTCTTCTTTTTTCAATCCTTTACGTGAATTAATCCAAGAAATTTCTCTATGTGTCAATGCACTTAATTTCCACGAAGCTAAAGCTCCATACTCATGAATTATATTATTTATTATGTACTTACTTTCACTTTTTATTTCTTCTATATCTGCATTTATTCCATCTTCAGTAAAAACAGCTCTAACTTCCCTTGAAACAGGTCCATACTTCCATCCTTCAAATACTTCAGTAAAAAGAGGCTTATTCAAAATAGCAAATGTTTCTCTTTGAGAAAAATACAATAATTTTTGTAATTTCATTTCATCAATAATCTCTCCTGCTACTCTTTTATATTCACTAAAAATATATTGAGCGACATCTATTATTCTTTCCATGTTTGCCATCTCCTTTTGTTACTCTTTGATAATAAAATTATACCTTTTTTATTGTATAAATTCAATATTTTTCTTATTATTTAATTTTATTTTTATCAGTTTATTCAAAAAAAACTGCACCTCCTATCTTGTTTATTGTCAAGATTTTAGATACAGTTCAAAAAAGGTCTTTTACTTTTTTAAAAATACTCACAAACTCACTAAATATCCAATTTAATTCTCTCAATCTGAGCACCAACAGTATTTAATTTTAATTCCAGCCTGTCATATCCTCTGTCAATATGATAAACTCTGTTTACAACAGTCACACCATCTGCTGCAAGTCCTGCAAGCACTAACGCTGCTCCAGCTCTTAAATCCGATGACATTACTTCTGCACCTGTCAAAGGCAATCCTCCGTTTATAAAGGCTACTCCATGTCTTATTGTAATATCTGCTCCCATTCTGTTAAATTCAGGCACATGCATAAATCTATTTTCAAATACTGTTTCTTCCATTGAACTTCCACCATTTACAAGTGCTTGAAGCAGCATCATTTGAGGCTGCATATCTGTTGGAAACCCTGGATGTGGCAATGTCTTTATTTTTGACGGTTTTAGATCTCTTGCTTTTCCTATTACACTCAAAAGCTCTCCATCTTGCTTAAATTTTACTCCCATCGCTTCTAGTTCCGATTTAAATACTCCAAGATCTTCAAGTCTTGCATTTTGTATTTTTAAATTTCCTTCTGTAACTAATGAAGCAATTACATAAGTTCCAGCTTCAATTCTATCTGGCATAATTGAATATTCCACAGCATGAAGTTCTTCAACTCCTTCAATTTCAATATTCGGTGTTCCAAGTCCTGTAATTTTTGCTCCCATTTTATTCAAGAAATTCCCTAAATCAACAATTTCAGGTTCTCTTGCTGCATTTGAAATAACAGTTTTTCCAGGTGTCTTTACTGCTGCCATCATAATATTTTGTGTAGCCCCTACACTTGGAAAACCTAAAGGAATTTCTGCACCTCTTAATTTATCCGATTTTGCATGCACATATCCATGAACTCTTGTGATCTCTGCTCCTAACAACTCAAATCCTTTCAAATGCAAGTCAACAGGTCTTGAACCGATCGCACATCCTCCAGGAAGTGATACAACCGCTTCATCTAAATTTGCAATCATTGGTCCCATTACAAGAAACGAAGCTCTCATTTGTTTTACAATTTCATAACTTGCTTCTGTTCTTTTGAATCCATTATTTATTATTTTGTAGGTATTATCATCTAGTTTTTCTGTTTCCATTCCCAAATCTTCAAGCAATCTCATTGTTACTCTAATATCTCTCAAATTTGGAACATTTTTTAAAATATATTCTCCTTTTGCAACAAGCGTCGCTATGATTATTGGAAGTGCGGCATTTTTAGCTCCGCTCACTTTTATTACTCCATTTAATGGAGTTTTTCCTTTTATTCTAAATCCATCAACCACGTTTTTTTCCTCCTAATTTTTGACATATTGGACATTTTGAGCCAAATAATTTATCCATAAAAGTTAATTCCTTATAATTTTTGGCATATTCAGGCATTTCTTTTCTTATTATATTCAAATGAAAATCACAAATTGAACTTTCCATAGCTTCATAATATATATCTGGCAAATGTTTTAAATGACACATTTCTAATTTTGAAGTTATAACAATTTCATCTCCAGCTTCATGTACAATCGCATCCTTTGCTACAACAACAAGTGCAACTTTTCCAGAGTATGCTAGATTATCTATCATTTTATACGGTATTTTTTTCTTTTTAGCTATCTCGATGTACTTTTTTATATCTTCAAAATCAGTATGACGTGAAATAACCATCTTTGCTACATCTTTACTTTCCAAAGCCTCTTCTATTTCATAATAAATCCCTTTTTCCTTTATTTCCTCAAAAGTAAGGGCTTTTATAATTCTTTCTTTATATTCCCCAAGAAATAAATTTTTTTCAACTTGTGCATTAACTGCTCTATCTGTGACATCTTCCAAACATTTCATAACGTCTGTCCCACTATTTCTACTAATGCTGTTAATTCCCATTTTTATTTCTCCAATTCATTTAAATCATTCTATTCAATAATAGCAATATTATTTTAGAATCATTCTTAAAATTTATAACTATCTCACCCAAACCCTAACTATGCTCAATTTTTTTATTCTGTTTTTTAAATGGCTTGAGTATACTATATTTTGTCATTATACTACTTTTTTATATATTTCTCAACTATTTTTTCAAATTTTAATTATTTTTAATAATTCTTGAAAAATTAAAAAATTAACATTGATAAAACAAAAATAACTTTAAATATTAAAAATATATTTACGAATTTTGTTATTTTAGGAATCTCTTCCCTTCCTTCATCTTTTCTTATTGAAAAAATCAAGAGCGAAAACAATACAATATATGCAAATGCACCTAATAATGAAACTTTTACTGTAAATAAATAGAGAACTTCAAGCATGAGAAAAGCATACACTTTAAAAGTTGTTCTTTTACTATTAAAAAAAATATTTATTAAATTATAATTAGCATACATATATAATAGGATTAGCATAATGATTCCTAAATATTCTGTTATTATTTCCACTTTTGTTAATATAAAAAATATAAAATATGCTATAATTGTAATCATCAATACTTTTAATTTTTCATCTCTTTGTTTTTTTAATTCACTTTTTTCTTTCATTTCTTTAATCATCTCCCAGCTTTATGTTATTATATATCATTTTTAACTTGGATTTTTCTACATGTGTGCAAACTTTTGCTGTTATAATGTTGGAATGTCCTAGTATTTCTTGAATTATACGTACATCGGCATCATTTTCAAGCAAAATTGCAGCAAGTGAATATCTAAAAATATGCGGATACACATTTTTTTCAATTCCTGCATCCTTTGCAATATTTTTTAAATCCTTCCAAAATTTTTCCCTTCGTGTATTTGGAAAAATTTTAAAGCTGTCATTTGCATTTTTTAATTTTGGCCTATAATCAGCTAAATAATTTTTTATTTCTTTTTCAAAGCTGTCATAAACTGGCATTATTCGATATTTTGAATCTTCTCCAAGTACCTTTATAAATTCATATTCCTGACTTTCTACATCTTTTATTTCCAAATTTAAAATTTTCGATATTTTAGCACCTGTTACAAGTAAAAATTTGATAATAAGTCGATTTTGTATCCCTTCGGGTGTATTTGGACAATTATTAATAATTTTTTTTATTTCTTCCAGTGTTAATATTTCAGGTAGTTTATATTCACGATTTAAAGATTTTACCATTTCTGTTGGATCTTTTTTTACTATTTTGCTCAAATAGCAAAACTTATAAAATGCCTTTATTGCCGAAATTTTTCTTAATACCGAATTTTTTTTTAACTTTTCATTTATATATTCAATATATCCAATGACATTCTCTTTTTCAATTTCATCAAAATTTTTTTCAGCAAACAAAAAAAATTGCATCAAATCCCGATTATACCCATTAACTGTATTTTTGGAACTACCTTTTTCATATTCTAAGAAATCAAGAAATTTTCTAATCTGCGTTTTATTTACACAAGATATTTCTTTTTTTATTTTTTTGCTTTGTTTTTCAAAGTTTTTTTCAGAATTATCTATACCAGCACTTTCTTGTCCCATAGTCCCATTATCTCCTTAGCATGATTAATAGATGCTTCTGTAATATTATCTCCTGAAATAATTCTTGCAATTTCCCGTATTCTTTCTTCCGTATCCAGCTCATGAACTTTTGTTTCTGTAAAGTTATTTTCTATTTCTTTTTTTATAAAAAACTGTTGCTGTGCTTTACCTGCAATTTGTGGAGAATGTGTTACACATATAATTTGAGTATTTCGCGAAAGTTCTCTTAATTTTTCTGCCACTCTTTTCACAGTTTCACCTGAAATCCCAGTATCAATCTCATCAAAAATTAACACAGAAATATTGTCAACTGCTGAAAATACAGTTTTTAAAGCCAACATTATACGTGAAATCTCTCCCCCTGAAGCTATTTTAGCAAGTGGCTTAAATGTCTCTCCCACATTTGTTGCAATCATAAATTCTACATTATCTATTCCATACGCTGCTATTTCCTGAGTTTTTGTAATTTCTACTTTAAATTTAGCATTTTCCATATTTAAATCATTTAGTTGAATATCAACTGTGTTTTGAAGATTTTCTGAAATTTTAGAACGAATTTCACTAAGCCTTTCGCTATCTTGAAAATACTGGTTTACAAGCTCATTTTTCTCAGCCTTTAGATTTTCAAGCTCCTTGCTTTCAAAATTAACTAATGATAAATCTTTTGCAATTTTGTCCTTGTGTTCAAGTATTTCTTTGATTGTTGATCCGTATTTTAGTTTTAACTTGTTTATAGCATCTATTCTTTCAACAATTTTTTCCAGCTTTTTATCATCAATTTCAACATCTCCAACAAAATTATCCACAGAATACGATATTTCTTCCACTTCATACAAGACAGATTCAATTTTTTCATAAAGCTCACTATACGATTCTGATAAATCTGAAAGCTGTTCTAAATTTCTTTTAGCCTTTCCAAGTGCTGTTAAAATTGAAAATTCCCCTTCTTTTAGAAATTGTGATGTCTCTTCTAGTTTTTCACTAATTTTTCCTGCATTAAATAATATTTTGTATTCTTCTTCCAGTTCATTATCTTCATTTTCTCTCAATTCAAGACTATTAATTTCATTAAATTGAAATTCCAGAATGTCTTTTTTTTCTGCAATTCTTGATTTTTCGTCTTCAATATTTTTTATTTTTAAATTTAATTTTTTTATTTGATTTACATTTTCACGTATCTTTTTGGAAAGCATCTTTCCTTCATCATCCAAAAATCTATCTAAAAGATGCAGATGATATTCATTATTTAAAAGAAATTGATGTTCGTGCTGTCCAACTAAATCAATAATATTAACCATAAGTTCTTTTAATCTTGATAAAGTCATTCTCGAACCATTTACTGTAATTTTTGACTTTGCATTTCTATCAAAATACCGTGTTATAATCAGTTCATCATCTTCTATCTCAAATCCAAGTTCATTTAGCCTTTTTTTCTGATTTTCATTCAGTTCAAAAACCCCTTCTGCAAAAAGGCTTTGTGCACCATTTCTAATCATATCCGTATGACTTCTTTCGCCAATTAATAACGATATTCCATTTAGAATAATTGATTTCCCTGCTCCTGTTTCTCCAGTCATTGCAATAAATTTTTCATTAAATTCCAAATCCAAATTTTTTATTATCGCTAAATTATTTAATCTTAATTCCCTTAGCATTTTTTCCCTTTCACTATTTTATTTTGACAATAGGCTAAGATCCCATTGTTTCATAAACATCTGTTTTTTCATAATCTTAAAATATATATAATTTACGAATTAGTCTAATAAAAAAGCAAAAATAATATATTCTTAATTATATACTCGAACCCACTCAAAATTGAACTATTAAAAATCATGTAAATTTAGAGTTTGAATAAAATAGTCATAATTTTTAAGTCTGGTTTTAAATCATTTTTACTATAAAACAGAATCTCCCCATTTTAATTTTTGTCGTAAAATACTGTAATAATCACTATTTACAGGTTTTATTATTTTAACTTTCTTGTCTGATATTCTTGCAGATACTAAATCTCCTTTTTGAATTTGAAACCATTGATTCCCATCAATATTCAAATGAACTGCATCATCTCTGGAAGTTGCCTTAAAACTAAGCACTTCACAACCATTTACAATTATTGGACGAGCTGTCAGACTTTGTGGAGCAAGCGGCGTAATTGTCAAAGCATTTAATCCAGGATGAACAATTGAACCACCAGCTGAAAGTGAGTAAGCAGTAGAACCTGTAGGAGTTGCAACTATTATTCCGTCTGCCCTGTATTTATTTACAAAAACATCATTTGAATAAACTTCAACCTGTATCAGATGAGCTTCATGTCCACCTTTTGTAATTACAAGTTCATTTAATCCATAAAAAATATTATCTTCATACTTTACTTCAAGAAATGATCTTTCTTCCGACTTGTAATTGCCATTTTCATAATCTTGCATCATTTTTACTGCATCTTGTGGCTTAACTTCAGCAAGATACCCAAGAGATCCCATATTTATTGCAAGTACAGGAATATTTCCTCTAATAGCCTCTTTTGCTGCAATAAGCATTGTCCCATCTCCTCCAAGAGAAATTATAAGATCAGCTTGTTCCACTCCAAAAACTTCCTCAATCCCCTTTTCTTTCAAATAATTATAAAAATCCTTTAACAAATCTTCATTTCCATATCCACTTTTTACAATTCTAACCTTTTCTACTTTATTTTTTTTGTTTATATTGCTATTTTCTAATTTTTCCATAACAAATACCTCTTAAATATTAAAATTATATTTCTTTTCTTTGTAAAATATTGTATCATTTTTAAAAAGTTTTTTCCATAAATTTTATAAATATTTTTGAAAATCATTTATCTAACTGATAGAATCAAAATTTTAAGGGAATGTTTTGCTTTTAATTTATACTTATTTCTCCTTATAGTTCCTAAAATTTTATACAAAATTCCATTTATTTAAATATTTTTACAGTAAAATTGATTTAAAACCAAACTCAAAATCTAAGTTTATATAATTTTTAATAGTTCAATTTTAAATGGGTTCGAGCATATATACAAAACTGTTTAAATATCAGAAAACTTTTTTTACAGTACATAAAAATATTTTAAAACTATACAAAGTGCAGAACTATGCTAATGACACCCTTTCTTTTATCAAAAACATTAATCGGAATAATAATATTCGCCTTTTTTATAATTTTTATCTGATGATTTATAGTAATAAAGTTTTCTTATAAGAAAAGCATTTTTTCCTTTTTTCATTTCGTTTATTATTTTTTGCGAAGCATTTTCTCCCAAAATATGTATAGTTTTTGTTTCGGTTCCTTTTGGAATTTTTGGATTATCCCATTCAATTTTACGATTTGCATACGTATCAATACAAGTTGCATAAAGATTTACATGATCAAGTTCAGAATTTTTGTAAAAAGATCTGTATGTTGATACAAAACATTGTTGATTTGAAAGATATCCCATTGTACCATTTCTCATATCATTTTCCACAGTTTCAGGCAATACTTCGACTGGCACTTTCTTTGCAAAAACCATACCATCAGAAAAAACGTTAAAAGAAATTAAAAAAACACAAAAAATAAATAAAAATTTAAAATTCTTTTTCATAAAATCTATCTCCTTTATATTTTTTTATAAGCTATATTTATAAAAGTCTATAAAAACTAATTAATAAAACATTCTACATTTTCATTTCCTAATTCTCCTTTTCTAAGAATAGAAAAAATTTGCTACTGCTATAAATATTATTACCATTATTCCATTCCAATTTTTATAGTTTTCACTTTTACCATCGCCTATTTTTTATATAATAAAATAATTTATACAGTATTATCCAATATATTTTATCACTTAATCCCCATTTTTTTTATAAGTATTTCCTTTTATCTAAATTTGTCTTTCAATTATATACTCAAACTCATTTAAAATTAAGCTATTAAAAATTATATAAACTTAGATTTTGAGTTTGGTATTAAATCATTTTTACTATATTATAGCAAAAAAAGAGAAATTACACGTAGTAAAATCTCTCAAAATTTTAGTTTTATTTTTTTTTAAACCACTCAAACACTTTCTTCAAAGATAATACAGGTTTATTTCTGACAATTTTTTCATTCCCTAAAAAATCTCTCATTGTCTTTAATGTCTTTCCAGCATTTTTCACAACAAAATTATAAGATCCAGCATTTCTGGTATCTATAAAAAATCCACGAATATACTTGTCCTTAAAAAATAGCTGTGCCCTTACTCTTACAATTTCATTCCACGGAATCTGAATACAGTCTTCAGGATTTCTTAAATTATAAAATTCAAAAGCCTTATCACCTACTAATATATCACCATTTTTGTTTCCAATCATTCCCGATAAAGAATTTGCCTTTGTTGTAAATAATACTTTTGTATTCATTGAAATAGCCAATTTTACTTCCTCATTTCTTTATTTTTAATTTTTACTATAATTATAAAAAAGTTGGATTCTAGTTCCAACTTTTTCTTATACATAAACTTTTAATTATATAAAATCAAATTTTTGACAATTTGTATTTTTAGAATATTCCAATTACGTGTCCTACAATTCCAACTAGGAATAATCCAAAGATAATTAAGATTGGGCTGACCTTTTTCTTTAGTAGCCACATACATAGGAAAGTCAATAACAATGCTGCCAATCCTGGTACTAATTTATCTAAATTATCTTGCAAAGTTGTTACTTGTGTATTTGAAAGTGATAATTTTTTTCCAAAATCTTCAAGAATCTTTTGTAACTGAGCACCAGTTACTGATCCATTTGGAAATTTTATATAAGCCCCATCAGATAATGGAACTTTCGATATAACTCTTGGAAATTTAATTGTAATCCAACGTTGAACCAAGATACCCATAATAAACATACCTAAAATAGAAGCACCTTTAGTTATTGTTTGCAACAATCCACCTGATAAATCCTTTGTAATTTCTGAACCTTTTTGGTAACCAAATTCTTGAGTGTACCACAAGAAAGCAATTCTGATTATATTCCATATAATGAAAAAGAATAGTGGTGCAATTACTGAACCACTTGTAGCAAGTGATGCTGCGATTGCTCCTAAAATTGGACGTACTGTAAACCAGAATACTGGATCTCCGATACCTGCTAATGGTCCCATCATTCCTACTTTAACCCCTTGAATTGCTGCATCATCAATTGCTGCTCCGTTAGCTCTTTCTTCTTCTAACGCCAAAGTAACTCCTAAAATAGGTGCTGCAATGTATGGATGAGTGTTAAAAAATTCCATATGTCTTTTTAAAGCTGCTGCTGCATCTTCTTTTTTCGGATACAATTTTTTCAATGCTGGAATTAATGAGTAAGCCCAACCACCATTTTGCATACGTTCATAATTCCAAGAACCTTGTAAAAATTGAGAACGAATCATTACGCTACGACGATCAGCTTTTGATAGTTTTATTTTATCATTTGATGATTTTATTTTGTCTTCTGCCATTTCTTATTCCTCCTTAGATTTAATAGTCATTTAAAATGTCACCTAGCGGATCTCCTGAAGCTGATGAACCTCCATTTCCTCCGCCATTGTTACCACCGCCACCATTACTTGTAACATTTAAGTAAATAATAGCTGCACATACACCTATAATTCCTGTGGCAATTAGTGTAAGCTCATTTAACGGTGCAATTGCAAATCCTAAGAAGAAGAAAGGCCATACTTCCTTGTTTGCCATAAGGTTAATAACCATTGCATACCCTACTGCAACTACAAATCCACCACCAATAGTCATTCCATCAGTAAACCATTTTGGTAATGAATTAAGAGCGTGTTGAATAATATGAGAAGGTATAAATAATAATAGTAAAGCAGGAATAGCGATACGCAATCCTTGACAAATAAGTGCTACCATATGCCAGAACTCTACTCCTTTAAAATTACCTTTTTCAGCTTCTCTGTCAGCTTGGTGAACAATAACTACTGATAAAGTACGAACAACCATAGTCAGAACTAAACCAGCTGTAGCAAGTGCAATTGCTGTACCAATTGCTACATTTTGACCTGCAGCATCAAATTTTCCTGCTTTAACGAAAATAATTGCTGAAGCTACTGAAGCAAGTGCAGCATCTGGTGCAACTGCTGCCCCTACATTTGCCCAACCCAAAGCCATTAACTGTAATGCTCCACCTAACATAATACATTCTTTCATGTGTCCTGTTGCAAGACCAATCAATGAACATGCAATAATTGGCTGATGGAATTGGAATTGGTCAAGGATACCTTCCATTCCTGCCAAAAATGCGATAATTAATATTAAAATAATTGCTAAAATATTAAAATCCATAACATCCTCCTAAAATTAAAGTTTTAATCCTTCGTTTGCTTTTTCTGAAATTAATTTGAATAAATCTGCTCTTTTATCAGCAGCAACTTTTCTAACATCAAATTGTACACCTAAATCCCTAAGTTTTTTGTAAGTTTCAACGTCATTTTGATCCATTGAAAGAACATTATTAACCATAACTTTTCCAACAGAATGAGCCATTGATCCTATATTTAATTCTTTAATATCTACACCTTTTTCAATTACATAAAGTGCATCTTGAGGATTTTCAAATAGCAATAACGCTTTTGTATTTCCAAATCTTGGATCTTTTGAAACTTCCACTAATTTGTCAAGTGGAATAACATGTGCACGTACACCTGGAGGTGCTGCCTGTTCAATTAATTTTTTACGTAATTCATCTTTTGAAACCGAATCTGATACAACGATTATTCTGTTTGGATTAGTCGCCTTTGTCCAGCTTGTTGCAACTTGTCCATGTAATAAACGTGTGTCAATACGTGCCAAGACAAATTTTATTTTTCCATCTCCAATTACTGTTCCTTCTGGAATTGCACCTTTTGGCATATCATTTTGTGCTGTGGCTTTTGAAGATCCTTCTTTTGGCTGTAAATCTTCAGGACGTACCCTAACTTGATCCTTTCCTTCTGGAACAATCGCTTTTGCTACTTCGTGAGCTGTGTCATAATCTTCTCTTTCTGACAACGCTGCAAGAAGCATTGGCAAATTAAGTCCTGCAACGATTGCTCTTTTTTCAGGTACCTCTTCAAAAAAACGATTAGATTGATTAAATGGACTTCCCCCCCATAAATCAACTAAAAATAGAACTTCTTCTGTCCCTAGTTTTGCAATGGCATCTTGAATTTTTTTATATAAGTCATCTGGTCCTTCACTCGGCATGAAAACAACTGATTCAAGTAATTCAGCTTCCCCCAGAATCATTGAAGCCGACTGTTTTATACCAGCTGCAAATTCACCGTGACTCGCAACGATAATTCCTACCATTTTAAACCTCCTTCTATTAAAATATATTTTTAAAAAATTTCTAAAAACTAAAAATGAGTAATCTTATATTTTAAGTGTACCACATTTTTTGGCATTTTCAAGTTTTTTGAAAAAAATTTATTAACAAATATTAAATTTCAATATTTTTTTATATAAATTATAATATTAAATCTTATTAAGAAATAAGACAATACTCTATTTATCTAATAATGGCAAATTTTTTAATAGATATGGAATAAAAATTTATAATAAATTTGCTATCTAAAAAATAATATAAATTCATTTAAAACAGGAATTTCTTAGAAATAATATTAATATTCTGACATATTGAAAGATTTTTTTTTAAATGATATAATTTAATAACTAAAAATAAAAGAACAGGAGATTAATTATGAATATTTTATTAATTGCCATAGGCAGTTTGATAGTATTGGCAATAATAGCAGCAATAATTTATAACAGGTATGTTAAACTGAAAAATTTGAATGAGGAAGGTTTTCATGAGATAGGTATTTGCTTACAGAAAAGGCTGGATCTGATACCTGGTCTTATTAATGTTGTAAAAGGGTATGCATTACATGAAAAGGAAACATTAGAAAATGTCATTAAACTTAGAAGCCAAATGGAAATAATTGATAAAAAAAATATTGACAATATTGAAAAAATAAAAAAAATTGAGACTGAGACAGAAAAAACATTAAAATCAATAATGATATTACAGGAAAATTATCCAGATTTAAAGGCTAATGAAAATTTTTTGAAATTGCAGACTCAATTGATGCAAATAGAAACTGAAATCCAAAGATCGAGAAGGTACTATAATGGAACAGCTAGAGATAGAAATACTTTCGTAGAAACTTTTCCAAATAATTTTATTGGAAAAATTTTGGGGTTTAAAAAGTCAAAATTTCTCGAAATAACAGATAAAGCAGAAAAAACTCCAGAAATTAAATTTTAATTTTTACAATAAAGGATTTACTATGAATATTATTATAATTGAAATTATTTTAGTTATACTTATTGGTATATATTCTGTTTCAACGTGGTATTTTTTTGGAAAAGATCCAAAAAGGAAAACTATTATTCCTGAATTTTCTGAACCAGAAAATATTTCATCAATGTTTGTTGCATATATCAATGGAGAAAGAGATTCAAAAGAAATATTGAAAATAGGACTGTTATCGTTATTATTGAAAAATTATATTTTTTTAGATGATAAAAATAATGAAGGAAATAAAATATATGTTTTGAACCAGAAAAATAAGGATAATCTGAAACTGCGAAGCGAAACTTTATTTGAGGAAGAAAATAACTTGCTGGATATTCTTTCTGAAAATAATCTATTTGAAAATAAACTTGAAATTATTGGATATAAAAATCGTATTATACATTTTTTTGAAAAGAAATATAATAGAATGATTTATAAAAATAATTATCTATATTTCATTCCATTTATTTTAGGAACTGCAATTTCCATAGCTTTTACATTATCAGAGCTAATGCATATAAATATAGCAAATTCAATTATTATTACGACTTTTATATTTATATGGCTAAAATATGTATTTGGAATGTCAGGGAGAATATTGAAATTTTTATATATCACGGTAACTGTAGGTGGAATTATTAGTATTATATTGTATACAGATATATTTTATGGATTAATTTTATTAATTTTAGGAGCAATGTTTTTTATTTATAGGAAAGTTATAGGGAAATACACGTTTTCAGGTAAGCGAAAGCTGGAGTACATTGAAGGACTAAAAATGTATTTTAAAACTGCTGAAAAAAATAAAATGGATGAATTTGAAACAGAAGAAGAAAAACTTAATTACTTCAATCAAATATTTCCTTATATTGTTGCACTTAAAGTGGAAAATGAAAAAATAGGAATTTTTAAGGATTCTTTGGATTTTTTAAATATAATGGGAAGTTATGCTGAGGCTAAATATTATGTTAATGAATATGTAGATACGAAATTTCCAATTTTTAGAAAAAAACGTATTTTTTGGTAAGGCAAGTGAATAATTAGAAAATTAAAATATATTTTAAAATTGTAATTACAATTGCAAACTTTTATAAATCATAAAAAAAATAAAAAGGAGAAAAATTTAACAATGAAAATAGTATATTTAGATAATGCGGCGACTACTAAAATGTCTGATAAAGTTATAAATGAAATGACAAAATCATTTAGTGAAAATTACGGAAATCCGTCATCAATACATTCAATGGGACAACGTGCAAAATCTGTTGTGGAAAAAGCAAGACATAAAGTTTCTCAAAATTTGGAAGCAGAAGCAACTGAAATTGTGTTTACTTCTGGCGGGGCTGAAGGGAATAATCTTGTGATAAGAGGATTTTTAAAAGCTAATGGAGATAAAGGAAAACATATTATAACTTCTAAAATAGAACATTCGACAATTTTAAAGGATTTTAAACAGCTGGAAAAGGAAGGATATGAAGTTTCATATATTGGAGTTGACGAAAATGGAGTTGTTAATGTTGAAGAATTAAAGCAAGAATTAAGGGAAGATACAGCTCTTGTTTCGATAATGTTTGTAAATAATGAAACTGGGGTTATTCAGCCAATCAAGGAAATAGGAGAGATTCTGGCTGAAAAAAATATATTTTTTCATACGGATGCGGTTCAAGCAATGGGAAAAATAAAAATTTTGCCAAAAGAGTTGAAAATAGGGGCTTTGACTGGAACTGCACACAAATTTTATGGACCTAAAGGATCAGGATTTGTATTTATTGACAAAAAATATTCGATTGAAAAGGAAATCTGGGGTGGTTCGCAGGAAAGAAATCGACGTGCTGGAACAGAAAATGTTCATGGAATTTTGGGACTTGGAGTAGCACTTGAGGAAGTTTACGAAAATTTAGAAAAAATGTTAGAACAAGAAGAAAAAGTCCAACATTATTTGGAAAGCAAATTAAAAACTGAAATTGGAAAACTGGGTAAAAAAATAAAAATAAATGGAGAAAAAGCAAATAGAATAAAAACTACAACAAATGTTTTTATAGAAGGAATCGACATTCAAATGCTATTAGTAGCACTTGATTTAAGGGGAATTTGTGTAAGCGGAGGTTCTGCATGTATGTCAGGCTCATTGGAAAGTTCACATGTTTTGAAGGCTTTGGGATTAACTGATGAAGAATTGAAAGGATCGTTTAGAATTAGTATTGGAAAAGATACTACAATTGAAGAAATAGATTATTTTGTGGAAAATTTAGTAGAAATAATTTAACAAAAAGTGTTGACTTCCTGAAATAAATAAAATATATTTTTTATTTTTCAAACAGGATTTAGCATTACAGACTTTTACAAACAATTAAAATATTCCAAAATAAGAATTTAAAAATTATCATTATTATAGAAAGAAAGGAAATTAAAATGAATAACATAAAAGCTATATTTATGGACTTAGATGGAACTGTGCTGACAAGTGATCATAAAGTTTCAAAAAATTTAATAAAAAAATTACAAGAACTAGAAAAAAAGGGAGTGAAAAACTTCGTTGCAACTGGAAGGACTTTTGCTTCATCAAAGCCTTTCGTTAACATGCTGGGGATAAAAAATCCAGTAATTAACTATAACGGAGGAAGAATTGTAAACCCTTTAACAAGTGAGGTTATTTTTGAAAAACCTGTCAAAGCACAGGATGTAGATAAACTTATCAAAATTTCAAGAGAAAAGAAAATTCACTTAAATTTATATATGGATGACAACCTTTATGTCGAACATGAAACCGAAGAAGGAGAAAAATATTCAGAAAGCGTAGAAATTCCATATTATGTGAGAAATTTTGATGAATTTATTGGAAAATCTTCCACAAAGGCATTATTTATCGCAGAAAATTCGATTTTACTAGAATTAAAAAAGGAACTGGAAGAAAAATTGCCACATCTTAATTTTGTATTTTCAAAACCACGCTATCTGGAATGTTTGAATAAAGAAGTGAATAAAGGGCTAGCAATAAAGGAACTGCTGAAAAAATATAATATTTCAGAAAAGGAAACAATGGCATTTGGAGATCAATGGAATGACTTGGAAATGCTGAAATTTGTGAAATATGGGTATCTTATGGGAAATGCAACAGAAGAACTAAAACAAAAATTTTCAAAAGATAGAATCACTTTATCAAATAATGAAGATGGAATTTATGAAATAATAAAAGAACTTTAATTAAATTTATTAAACAAAAAAAATGATATATTTTTATAAAAAAAGAAATTAGGTAAAAATTATGAAAAATAAATTTGTACATTTGAAATTGCATACGGAATATTCGTTACTTGAAGGAGTTGGCAAGATTGACGAATATGTTGAAAGGGCTAAGAAAATTGGAGTGAAAGCACTTGCAATTACGGATACTTCGATGTTTGGGGTAGTTGAGTTTTTTAAAAAGTGTAAAAATAATGATATAAAGCCAATTATTGGGCTTGAAGTATTTTTGGACGGGATAGAGAAAGTGGGAGAGTATTCACTTACTTTATTTGCTAAAAATCAAAATGGATACAAAAATTTATCGAAATTGTCATCAATTTCATATAGCAGATTTACACGGAATCGGAATAAGATTAAGTATGATGAATTAAAAAAATATTCTAATGATCTGTATATTTTGTCAGGGGGAATAAATAGCGAAGTTGTAAAGGGAATTTTGGATTTGGAAAATACTTATGTTAGAAAAGTTATTGAAAAATTAACTAAAGATTTTGGAGATAATTTTTTTATTGAAATTCCTGCTGTAGAAAAGCTAGAAAAAGTTAGAAGAATGCTTTTTGATATTGTACATAAAAATAAATTTGAAAATTTTGTTATTACAAATGATGTTTATTATCCAAATAAAGAAGATGCCGTTTTACAAAAAATCGTAGAATCAATAAAAGAAGGTAGCAAAATTGATACAGAAAAATCGGAAAATAGTGAACTTTTGTATGATGATTTGTATTTAAAATCTGAAAATGAAATAAAACAAATTTTTGAAGACAAAGAATATAGCAAGTTTTATGAAACTGGAAATAGTAATGTGGAAAAAATTGTGGAAAACTGCAATGTTGATTTTGAATTTCATAATTTCAAATTTCCAAAATATTCATTGCCACAAAATATAAGTGAAAAAGATTTTTTGCAAAATCTTGTATTTGAAGGACTTTTTCAGAAATATTTGAGAAAATCTGTTTCAGAGTCTAAAAGATTAGAGCTGGATAAAAGTTTTGAGATAATAGAAAAAGAAATTACAACAGACAAAACTGCTGGTAAAAAATTGAAAGAAGCTAAAATTCGGGAAGAATTATTAAAAAATAATTTGGAAAATGTTTTAAGGCGAGCAGAATATGAGCTGGAAATTATCGATAAAATGGGATATAATGGATATTTCATTATTGTGTGGGATTTTATAAAATTTTCACGTGAAAATGGAGTTTATGTTGGACCAGGAAGAGGATCTGCAGCTGGAAGTATTATTTCGTATGCCTTGAATATTACAGAAATTGATCCGCTTGAATATAATTTGATTTTTGAGCGGTTTTTGAATCCTGAACGTATTTCAATGCCAGATATTGATATAGATTTTGATCAGGAACAACGGGAAATTGTCATAGATTATGTTGTAAAAAAATATGGTTCAGAATACGTGGCACATATAATCACTTTTGGAACATTGAAAGCTAGGCTTGCTATTCGTGATGTTGGACGTGTGCTAAATGTTTCGCTTGCAAAAGTTGACAAAATTGCTAAAATGATACCATTTAATACGGAGCTTAAAGAAGCTTTGGATAATATTACTGAGTTTAGGAGAATATATGAAACTGACAGAGAAATAAAAAAATTAATTGATTATTCACTTAAACTGGAGGGAAAAGTACGGCATGCTTCTGTCCATGCAGCTGGAATCGTTATTTCAAAAAACATTCTAAGCGATGAAATTCCAACGTATTCAGATGGAAAAACTAAGATTGTATCAACACAGTATCAAATGAAGGAACTGGAAGAACTAGGAATTTTGAAAATGGATTTTCTTGGCTTAAAAAATCTCACAATTTTACGGAAAACTGTTGAAAATATCGAAAAAAGAAAAAAAACAAAAATCATATTAAATAATATTCCGCTAAATGATGAAAAAACTTACGAATTACTTACAAAAGCTGATACAATGGGAGTTTTTCAATGTGAGTCAGCTGGAATCAGAAGCCTTATGAAAAAAATGAAAATTGAAAAATTTGAGGATATAATAGCTCTTTTGGCACTTTACCGTCCAGGACCTTTACGAAGTGGAATGGTTGATGATTTTATAAATGTAAAAAATAATAAAACTGAAATAAAATACATTGATAATTCCCTAAAATACATACTTAAAGAAACTTACGGAATAATCTTGTATCAGGAGCAGGTTATGAAAATTGTAAGTGAAATGGCAAATTATTCGCTTGGGGAAGCTGATGAGCTACGACGTGCTATTGGAAAGAAAAATACTGAACTAATGAAAAAAAATCGTGAAAAATTTGTAGCAAATGCTCAAAAAAAAGGAATTTTAGCTAAAAAAGCAAATGAAATTTACGATTTGGTAGAAAAATTTGGTGGATACGGATTTAATAAGTCACATTCGGCAGCCTATGCACTAATTGTTTATTGGACGGCATATTTTAAAGCTAATTATCCAGTAGAATTTTTTGCAGCAATAATGACAACGGAAGTGCATAACTTGGACAGATTTATTGTTTTTGTAAACGAAGCAAAAGAAAAAGGAATCAACATTTTCTTGCCAGATGTGAATTTATCTGATTATGACTTTAAAATCGAGGAAAATTTTGAAAATAATAGCGACAAAAATAATAAAATGAAAGTTGGCATCAGATTTGGATTCTTTGCTATAAAAGGTGTCGGTGCAGCTTTAATTAATGAAATAAAAAATGAAAGGAAAAATGAAAGATTTACTTCTTATGAAGATTTTGTTTATCGGATGAAACAAAATGGGATTACAAAAAAACAACTAGAATCGCTTATTTTATCAGGAGCTTTGGATAAATTAAACGGAAATAGATTTGAAAAATATAACTCTATTAATGAGATTTTAGAATATAGCAAAAAAAAATATGAATCTGAAGAGGATTTGCAAATGATTTTGTTTAGTGGAGAAAAAGAATATGAAGGCAGCTTTGAAATGAAAAAAGCCAATGAATTTCCACAAAAAATTTTGCTTAAAAATGAAAAAGAATATCTTGGTATCTATATTTCAAATCATCCGTTAAATGAGAAAAAAAGATTAATAAATATAATCGCTTACAACAAAATATCTGAAATTTATCAAAATAAACTAAAAAAAGTCCGAATTATTGGAACAACAAAAAATATAAAAAAATTTGTAACGCGAAATGGACGAGAACCAATGGTAAAATTTGAAATAGAAGATTTTCAAAAAAGTATCGAGGTCATTTGTTTTCCAAGAGAATATATAACTTTTGGATATAAAATCATAGAAGGACAAATTATGATTCTAGAAGGAACTGTAAATACTGAACAAAATAAAAATACAATTATTTTAAGCAATATTTGCAACATTGAAAATTTGGAAGAAAACAAAAATCTAAAACTTTATATTTTAATTGATGAAGAAACAAAAGAAAAAAATCAGGAGCTAAAACAGCTTATTTTAAGAAATAAAGGCGATAATCAAGTATTTTTGGCATTTAAAATGAATGATAAAAAGGAAGTTGTGAAGTTGTCTAATAAGTATAATGTGAATTTGTCACTGAAGTTTGTTAGGAAAGTTGGTAAGTTAGTGGGAGCTGAAAGAGTGAAATTAAGATAATAATAAATAAGGAGTTGAAATATGTTTTTTTTGAATAATAAAAAATTAAAAAAATCTTTTAGAATAATATTTATAACAGCAATGTTTTTTATAATAAATATTATAACATTTTCTGAAAAATCAGAATTTTTGGCAATTGGAAATTTAAAAATTGTAAGACAGGAGCCATTAGTTATAAAAAGAGAAGATTTGAATATTACTATTGAGAAAAATAAAACAATAAAAGTTGAAAATGTTTATACATTTGAAAATATTGGGAATTATGATGTGAAATCTACGTTTATGTTTTGGATGGATACAAATATTGAGAAAAATGGAAAAGAAGATTTTAGTAATGAAAACACTAATAATCGAGGAAAATTTTTGAAAAATTTGAAATTCTTAACGGATTATAAAAAGGCGCAAAATCTAAGGGCTGTCATAAAATTTGATGAAAATATTTATGAAAATCAAGTTACAGATGATATTCAACGTGAATGGTTTGCCATTTCAAAAGTTATTCCATCTATGGAAGAAGGGAAAATTGCTGTATATTATGATTTAGTAAATACAAAATTTTCAAAAAATAAAGACTTTGTTTATAGCTTTGACCTAGTTGATAATTTTTTTAATAAAAATAAAGCAGAAATATTATATGTAAATGTTTATAACAAATCAGATTTTAAAATTGATAAAATAAATTTTAAAAATTATGAATTTAAAAATATTAGCAAAAATAATACAAAAGAACATTATGAATTACTTGAGAGCGGAGTAAATCTAGATGGAAAAATTTCAATAAAATTTAAATAGTATAAGTATTGGAAATTTTAAGTGAAATGTAGTAAAATATATGTAATACAATTTATATTATTTTCTATTAAAATAGTGAAATTACTGTAAATTTGTTTAACAAAAGGTAAAATTCCTTGTTAGAAAATAAAAAATCAATTTATTGTATACTTCTAAATAAATAAGATTTTATGTAAAAATAATAAAAATTGAAAAGAGGAAAATATGAGAATTATAGCAGGGACATTAAAAAATAGGCGAATAAAATCAAGAGAAGGGAGAGAAACTAGACCTACATTAGAAAGAATAAAAGAGGCAATTTTTAGCATAATTGGAGAAAAAGTTGTAAATGCAAAATTTTTGGATTTTTATTCAGGTACTGGAAATGTAACTTTTGAGGCACTTAGCCGTGGGGCAGAAAGAGCTATTATGATTGAAGAGAATAAAGAAGCTCTTAAAGTAATTATTGAAAATGTAAATCATTTGGGTGTAGAAAATAAATGTCGTGCTTATAAAAATGATGTTTTTCGTGCAGCAGAAATTTTAGCAAGAAAAAATGAAAAATTTGATATAATCTTTTTAGATCCGCCATACAAAGAAAATATTTCAACAAGAACAATTGAAAAAATTTCAGATGAAAATCTTTTGGAAAAAGATGGAATTATAATTTCAGAGCATAGCAATTACGAGAAAATGTCAGATAAAATTGGAAATTTTGTAAAATATGATGAAAGAGATTATAATAAAAAAATAGTTAGTTTTTATAGGTTTAAAAACTAAAGTAAGGGATTTTAAACTTTTGTAGAAATAAAAAAACTTAGGTTATCGAATATATCTAATAAAGAAAAATATAAAGGAGAAAGTAAAAATGGCAGTAAAAAAACAAAGTTATGAAGAAAATATTACACAAATTGATGAAATTTTAGAAAAGCTGGAAAGTGAGGAATTGTCGCTGGATGATTCGATTTCTGAATATGAGAAGGCAATTAAACTTATTAAAGATTCAGAGAAATTGCTTGAAGCTGGAGAAGGGAAAGTTATGAAGGTACTTGAAAAAAATGGCAAAGTGGAAATGGAAGAATTTGAGTGATTGGAGAAGAAAATGTTAAGGGAATATTTGGAGGAAAAAAAGAAAATCGTGGAGAATAGCCTGAGTGAATTACTTGAGAGTTATAAAAGTAATTATCCACAAAAATTGGCAGAGGCAATGGAATATGCGGTAATGAATGGTGGAAAAAGAATTCGTCCTATTCTGATGTATATGATTTGCGATTTGCTTGAAAAAAATAATTCTAAAAGTTACAGTAAAATTAAAGACGTTGCTGCTGCACTTGAATTTATACATTGCTATTCGCTTGTTCATGATGACTTGCCAGCGATGGATAATGATGATTATAGACGTGGTAAACTTACAGTTCACAAAAAGTACAATGAAGCGATTGGAGTTCTTGTAGGAGATGTTCTTTTGACGGAGTCATTTGGAATAATTGCAAATTCTAAAAATTTAAAAGATAAAAATAAAGTTCAGATTATTTCAAAATTGTCTGAATATGCAGGTTTTTTTGGAATGGTTGGAGGACAGTTCATGGATATAGAATCTGAACATAAAAAAGTAGAAATTGACACATTAAAATATATTCATGCACATAAAACTGGAAAATTACTGACTGCTGCGATTGAACTTCCAATGATTGCTTTGGATATTGAAAATAAAAAATATCAAAAAATGGTGGAATATTCAAAATTATTAGGAATTGCCTTTCAGATTAAGGATGATATTTTGGATATTGAAGGGGATTTTGAGGAAATTGGTAAAAAATCTAATGATGTTGAAAATGAAAAAACTACTTATCCTAGCATTTTTGGATTGGATGAAAGTAAAAGATTGCTTCAGGAATATTTGGAAAAAGCAAGAAAAATTATTATTGATGACTTTAATGGGAATCAATTGTTTTTGGAATTAACGGATTATTTTGGGAATAGGAAAAAATAAATAATTAAATATATTTGAAATTATAATTTAAATGGGAGAAAAAATGTTTATCGAAAAGGAAAATTACTTTTATATTGAAGAATTTGAAAAATATGGAATAACAGCAGTTTACACCAAAAAAATTGCTGGAAACATGTCTGATTATTGTCCGCTTGAAAATCAAGAAGAAGGAATACAGAAAAAAAATCGAAAAAAGTTGTTAAAGGAACTGAATTTAGAAGATAAACAAGAAGTTATGGCTTTTCAGACCCATTCTAACAATGTGAAAATTATTGATGAAAATACAGAAAAATATTATTATGAAAAACAATATAATATTGATGGATTTTTGACAAAAAGAAAAGATATTGCGATTTTTACGTTTTATGCAGATTGTCTGCCAATTTTTGTTTATGATAAGGAAAATCAGGTTATTGGAGTTTGGCATTCAGGATGGCCTGGAACATTTAAAGAAATAATGAAATCTGGATTATTGGAAATGGAAAAAAATTATGGAACAAAAGTTGAAAATGTGCTAATGGGACTAGGAATTGGAATGCAGCAAAAATTTTATGAAGTTGGAATGGAATTTTATGAAAATTTTGCAAATAAATTTGGAAAAGAAAATGAATTAGTACAAAAATCATTTAAATGGAATGAAAATACTAAAAAATATCATTTTGACAATACAAAATTTAATGAAATAACGGCATTAAAACTTGGAATAAAAAAAGAAAATTTGATCACAACAAATGAAGATACATTTGATGAAAAATTTCATTCTTATAGAAGAGAAGGGAAAAATTCTGGAAGAGCTACTGCTATGATTACATTTAACTAAAGTTCTTAATTTTCAGATATAGTAAACTGATTTAAAACTGAACTCAAAAGCTACAACTATTTTACTCAATCTCTAAATCTATATGATTTTTAATAAATAATTCAATTTTGAATGGGGCTTAATATCAAGTAATTAAAATAAATGTTCATTTTTAAACGAAGAATAATAATAAATATAACAAGGGGAAAAGTCTCCCCTTGCTGTATTATTTATTTATAAATAGCAAAATTTCTCTTAATAATTTGCAAGCTAATGCTGTAGACTGTCCTGACTGGTCATATACAGGCGACAATTCATTCATATCAAGTCCCACGATATTTAACTGTGAAATTTTTTCTATTGCTTTATGAAGTTCCACAAAACTAACTCCCCCTGCTTCAGGCGTCCCAGTTCCTGGAAATTCCGATGGATCAAGTACATCCAAATCCAATGTAAAATACACAGGTTTTCCTTTTAATTTTTCTACAGCTTCATCAAGTCCATCAAAATTAAATTTTGTTGTGTAAAGATGTTCTTTTGCAAACTTCCATTCATCTCTTTCACCACTTCTTATTCCAAACTGAAAGATTCTGTCATCTCCAACAATGTCCCAACATCTTCTAATTACAGAAGCATGTGAATAATACTGCCCTAAATACTCATCTCTCAAGTCTGTATGTGCGTCAAACTGGATAATATGCAAATCTGGATATTTTTCAGCAACTGCTTTCACAGCTCCCAGCGTAACAGAATGTTCTCCACCAATCATAAACGGAATTTTCCCATCCTTTAAAATTTTTGCTGTTTCATCTTGAATATCCTGTAGCGTACTTTCTGAATTTCCAAACGAAAGTTCCAAATCTCCTCCATCAAAAACTTTAATATCCTCCAAATCCTTATCTTGATAAGGGCTGTAAGTTTCTATCCCAAAACTCTCATTTCTCATAACCGCTGAAGCAAATCTAGTCCCTGGTCTAAATGACGTTGTACTATCAAACGGTGCTCCAAAAATAACTATTTTACTTTCGTTATATTCATTGTCACACCCTATAAATGTATGTATATTTTTATTTTTCATAAACTCTCCTTCTAATTTTTTATTCTAACTATTTATCAAATCTTTTACGTAGTTTGGCAATGCAAATGCCCCTTTATGTAATTCGGTATTATAATATCTTGTCTTTATCCCAAACTTATTCCATTCATCAGCCTTTAAGTCTTTTATGGGATTGTATTTTTTTGAAGCAAAGCCAAATAGCCAATGTCCTGATGGATATGTGGGTATATGAAGCTGATAAACTGTTGCAAATGGAAAAACTGCTCTTAACTGTTTATTTGCTCTTGCTGTTGCTTTGGCATCTGCCTCATAATACGGACTTTCATGCTGATTTACAAGAATTCCATCCTCTTTTAATGCATTAAAGCAATTCCCATAAAATTCTCTTGTAAACAAATCCTCTCCAGGCCCAAATGGATCCGTTGAATCTACAATTACAATATCGTATTCATTTGTCTTAGAACGCACAAATTTTAACCCGTCTTCATAATAAATGTGAACTCTTTTATCGTCCAGTTTATTCGCTGTCTTAGGCAAATATTCACGACAAACATCAACAACCATCTTGTCAATTTCCACCATATCAATTCTTTCAATATTCCCATATTTTACAAGTTCACGAACAGTGCCACCATCTCCAGCCCCAATTACTAATATTTTCTTAGCTTTCGGATTTACAGCCATAGGAATGTGAGTTATCATCTCATGGTAAATAAACTCATCCTTTTCTGTCAACATCATAAACCCATCCAATGTCAAAAATCGCCCAAACTCTGGCGATTCAAAAATATCAATTCTCTGAAAATCACTTTTTACACTAATTAATTGCTTATTAACCTTTATAGAAAAACGAACATTTTTTGTATGTTCTTCTGTGTACCATAATTCCATCTGCCAAACTCCTTTCGATTGTATTACCTATTTTTATAAAAATCTTACAATAAAAAATATCTAATATTTTATTTTCAATATTTCTTACTTTAAAACTTTTTATCCCAATTTTTATATCTTCCCCTTTTTCTCTACTCTAAAACAACATTTATCTTTTCAACATGCATATCTTCAGTTCCCGTAAGCAAACATCCTTTTTCCTTCGCATATTCAATATAATTTATAATTTCCTCTGTAATTCGCTCTCCCGGTGCCAAAATCGGTATTCCTGGCGGATAAGCCATAACAAATTCCCCACTTATTTTTCCAGAACTTTCTTTTATTGGAATCATTTCTTTTTCTGAGTAAAAGGCTTTTTGTGGTGGAAGCACAACATCAGGATTTATATATTCATGATCAAACATTCCTGTAGAATCTTTTGAGTAAAGCCGTTTAATTTCTGCAAGCGAAGAAATCAGACGCTCTATTTCCAAGCCTCTGTCCCCAGCTGAAATTATTGCCAAAATATTTCCCAAATCTCCAAATTCAATTTGAATTTCATAATCATCTCGTAAAATATCATAAACTTCAATACCAGCAAGGCCAATATCCTTTGTATATACAGATAATTTTGTTGTGTCAAAATCATAAACTGAATCTCCGTCAATTAATTCCTTTCCATAAGCGTAATATCCACCTAACTTATTAATTTCACTTCTTGCATATTCTGCAAATCTAACTGTCTTTTCAAAAAGTTCTTTCCCATTTATTGCCAAATTTTTTCTTGCTACATCAAGCGATGTCATAAGCAAGTACGAAGAACTTGTAGTTTGAGTCAAGTTAATAATTTGACGGACATAATCGGCATTTATTCGCTCTCCACTTAATAAAATTGAACTTTGTGTTAAAGAACCACCTGTCTTATGCATGCTGATTGCTGCCATATCTGCTCCAGCTGCCATTCCTGAAATTGGTAAATTATCATCAAAGGAAAAATGTGCCCCATGTGCTTCATCAACTAGTACAAGCATATTATTTTCATGTGCCAGTTTTACAATAGATTTTAGATCTGAACAAATTCCATAATAAGTGGGATTATTCACTAATATTGCTTTTGCATCAGGATTTTCACGAATTGCCTTCTTTACGTCGTTAATTGACATTCCAAGCGATATTCCCAATTTTTTGTTAAGCCCGGGATTAATATAAACTGGAATTGCTCCGCAAATTACCATAGCATTAATGGCACTTCTATGCACATTTCTTGGAATAATAATTTTATCTCCAGCCTTACAAGTCGCCATAATCATAGCCTGCACAGCCCCAGTAGTACCACTTACCATAAAATAAGCCTCTTTTGCCCCAAAAGCTTCTGCCGCTATATCCTGTGCCTCTTTAATAACCGAAGTTGGATGGCATAAATTGTCAAGCGGTTTCATTGAATTAACATCCATCTGCATTGCTTCCAATCCTATAAAATCCCTAAACTCCTTATTTCCACGTCCACCCTTATGTCCTGGCACATCAAATCTCACAACCCTGTTAGAAAGATGATTTTTCAATGCATCAAAAAGAACAGTTTTATTCTGTCTATCTTTATCAATATTTTCCCCCATTTCTACAACTCCTTTCATATCTTTACTTTTGTTTATTATAATTCTAAATTCCAAAATTTTTTATTAAATATTTAAATTAATTATTTTATAAATTTTATTTTAGATTTTTCTAGTTAACAATTTTTTTCTTTTTTTATATTATTTGTTATAACCCCCGTTTAACGCAAACCTTTCTTATAAAGAAAAAAGAAAACTCGCTTTTGAATATAAATTATTTTAATTCAAATAATTTTATTCAATTTAAAGTCTATTCCCAAAAGTTCAAACAGTTATTTTTTCTTTAACGAAATTTTGCTTATTATTTTTTGTTAAAAAGCGAGTTTCAATTTCATTTCAAAAAAATGCTTAGACAAGCGGGAATTAGTGCGTAGCACTTTCGTCAAAATATTCAGATGTTATGATTTAAAGAAATTGAAATAACTAATATTGCGAAATAAAGGGGGATGGCGACTGATCCCCTTTGCTTTATAAATAATTTTAATAGATATTCATTCCACTATAGATTTCTATCATTTCCTTCCTAAGTCTATCTGTAATTTCCAATCTTTTTTTCGGTGCAATTTCATAAACATCCTGATTAAAAAGATAATTTTTAAGCTCAATTTCCTTTATAAGCATTTTTGTATGAAAAATATTGGATTGATATACATTTACATCTATAGCATCATAAATTTTTAACTTTTCAGGATCAATATAATCTTGAATAGAAGTTATATTATGATCTGTAAAAAATTTCTTTCCTGAAATATCCCTTGTAAATCCACGTATTCTGTAATCAATTGTAATTATATCCGAATCAAAGCTATCTATCAAATAATTTAATGTATTTAATGGTGAAATTTCTCCACAAGTTGCAATATCAATGTCTACTCTAAAAGTAGAAATTGAATTATCTGGATGATATTCTGGAAAAGTATGTACTGTTATATGACTTTTATCCAGATGAGCATGAACTGTATCAGTATACTGACTTGCATTTTCCCTTTTCATACTATCTATATCCAACCCTATTTCTTTAAAAAAGGGCTCTCCTCTATTACAAGACTTATCAATATTTTCAGGATTTATTCTTTCTTCTGCAATCAACACATTCACAGATGCCCCTTGCGGTTCATAATCCTGCTTTGATATATTCAAAACCTGTGCTCCTATCATTTCTGCCATACGAATAAGTATTTTTGTAAGCCTTTCTGAGTTATACTGCTCATCAATATATGCAATATAGTCTTTTTGTTCTCTTTCTGTCTCAGCATAACAAATATCATAAATATTAAAACTCAATGTCTTTGTAAGATTATTAAATCCATATAGTTTTATTTTATTGTTTTCCAACTCATTCATCACTTCCTCTCTTATTTTCATAAGTTTTTCATAATATACTCCAACCCACTTAAAATTTAACTATTAAAAATTATATGAACTTAGGGTTTGAGTAAAATAGTCATAGCATTTGAATTCGGTTTTAAATCAGTTTTACTATATCTATTTCCCTATTTTATTTATAATTTTTAAAATATTTTTTCCGACAAATTATAACATTTATATATAATTTTTACAAGTAAAGTATAACAATTGACAAAACAAAAATTCTAAAAACATAATTTTTTTATACAAATAAAAATTTAACAAAAAGATAGCAAGAAGTCGTAGGCTTTCTATAAGTGGGAGATGAA
>NZ_DBHIXN010000028.1:0-29011 GCF_057270615.1 Leptotrichia sp. | reverse complement strand
CATCTAAAATTGTATGAACTTCTAAATTATTCAACCCAGAAAAAATATTTTCCTTGGCAACCCTCAAAATCCCAGTCATAACTCCCATTTCAAGGTACTCGTTATCCTTCAAAACAGCTCCATAAAAACTTTTGAAAAAATCAATAGTTTCATCGTAATATCCCTCAATATAGGAATTTATTATTGGCTGGTCATATTCATCTATTAAAACAATCACTTTTTTTCCATAAAAATCATACAAATAATTTGATAAATCTGCCAACGAATTTTTCCAATTAGCAAGATTAGCTTCCTCCATCAAAATTGAATCAAACTTTTTCTTTTTTCTTGTGCTAAGTTTTTCCTTCACAAACTCAAATTCATCATACAAGCCAGAAATAATATCTTTAATCATATCAAATCCATTTTTCCAATCTTTTTCCTGATATTTCTTAAACGAAACCGAAATCACAGGAAAATTCCCTTGCATGTCAAAATACTCACTTTTAGAAATATTCAACCCTTCAAACAGTTTCCTGTTCTCATCTTTATTCTTAACATCAAAAAAGTATTTAAGCATCGACATATTCAATGTTTTTCCAAATCTTCTGGGACGAGTAAACAATTTTACCTGAGAGCCATCTTCTAAAATATTTTCTATAAATTTTGTTTTATCAAAATAATAGTAATTTTTTTCAATAATGTCTTTAAAATTGGATACTCCAATTGGCAGTTTTGTTTTTTTGCTGTTTTTCATATCGAATACCCCCTCCTTTCATTTTTACTAATCATTAATATCCATTTCCTCAAACTTCTTCGGGTTCTCCCCTTCCATTTTCTTCCCTTCAAAATAAACATTATTCCTATCTTTTCCATATTTTCCACTCATTGTCACTTCAAAAGTATCTATATCCGCTCCATTTATTTTCACAAATTTTTCTCCATTCAAAAAATAAACTCCATTTTTATCTTTAAAATAATTGGAACTATCTATTGGAGAATCTATCCTTTCAAGAGTTTTTAAGTCAATATTTTTGCTGTCAAGTGGAATTATTTTTATTTTATCTTTTTGATTTTCATTTTCCAACAATTTGTAAGCTCCATTTTTGTCAACCAAAATTTTGTCATACGAAATTCCACCGTCAAAAATATTAAAATTGTTAGGACTGATATTTCTTAATTTTTTCCCTTCATAAAAGACACTATTTTTATCTTTTATACACATTCCATTTACTACTTCGATACTGTTCATATCTATTCCTTCTACTTTTTCTCCCTCATAATAAACATTGTTTTTATCTTTAAAAAAACCAGTATAGTCTATTTGTCCAAATGAATTTATATCTGCTTTATCTACTTTTTTAAAACTATCTTCATCAAAATAATAAATATTTTTATCATCACCAAAATACTTCCAATCTAATTCTTTAAGATTTTTAAAATCTATTTTTGCATTAATTGGAGTTATTTTTAGATCTTGTTCATTTTCACCTTCTTCAAATTTATAAATTCCATTTTTATCTTTTATAAAATAACTTTGTATCTGTTCAAAATCATTAGGAACAATTCCATCCAATTTTTTCCCATTATAATAAACATTATTTTTATCTTTCGCAAAATAAACAGAACTGCTGTAAGGCGAATTTAAAACTTCAAATGTCGGTAAGTCAACATTTTTCATTTTATAAAGATTACCACTCAATTCATAATAAATACTATTTTTATCTTTAAAATAACCGTTATCTAATTTCTTTAATGTCTTCAAATCAATTCCATCTGCTTTCAAGTTTTTTGTCTTTATTTCTAGATTTTCATTTTCCTCTGAAACATTTTCCAAAAAATACACTCCATTTTTATCTTTTACAATATCATAACCAACTTTTTCAAAAGTTTTCGCATCTACTCCAATCACTTTTTTATTAAAGAAATAAACATTTTTATCATCTCTTGCAAAATAATCGTCAACAATTTCAAATGTTTTCGGATTCGCACCAGCCAATTTTTCAAATTCCATTTTATCATCTTTATCATTCAAAAAATAAATATTGTTTTTATCTCTGTAATATTGGTTATAAGAATCTCCAAGAAATTCAAGACTTGGAATATCAATTCCTTTTGTATCTAAAACTTTTACTTTATAAGTAATCCCATCACTTTCTCTATCCAAATAATAAACATTCTTATAATCCTTCACAAAATTAAACAAATCAGCCAATACTTCAAATCCTTTAGAACTCACACCTTCCAATTTCTGATTATCAATAAAAACACTATTTTTATCTTTAGAAATAACTCCAAACTCAAATGTAGCCGGATCTGCTCCTTTTAATATTTTCAAAGAAACTTCTCCATTATTTTCATCAACATAATAAACTGAATTTTTATCTTTGTAATTTAATCCACCGAAAATATCTTCAAAAGTTGCCACATCAATATTAAGATTTTTAATCGGTTTTACTTTTACTTCATCATTATCATTTACAGAAATTTCATAAACATTTTTCTTATCTTTCAAATAACCCTCATTAAAGATTTTAAGACCATCTAATCCTACAAAAGCCAGTTTTTCTCCCAAGTAATAAACATTTTTACTATCCACTCCATAATTTCCGTTTACAACTTTAAATGTGTTTTTATCAACATTTTTCACAATTTTTATTTTCCCATCTTCATCATTCACAAAGTAAACATTTTTCCCATCTCTCAAATAACTACTAAAAACAGAATTTCCATCATCCAAATATTCCAAATTATTTACATCAATTTTCAAATTAATTTTCTCAAGTTTTCCATCAGAAAAATAATAAATGTTATTTTTGTCCTTTATAAAATCACGCAATTCAATTATTTTTTCAGCACTTTTAACATCAATGCCACTTTTAATTTTTTTCAAGTCATTATCTGAATGATAATAAAAATTATTTTTATCTTTATACAAATCGTATATTTCAAAATATTTAAATGTGTCATAATCAACATTCAATCCATTTATTTTCTTTATTTTAAATTTTTCTTTTGTATTATCATCTGACTTGTCATACGAATTTCCTTCATTTACAGTCACCAAGTAATGATCATTGCCACTTTGAAAAATATAATCGTAATCTCCTAATTCTTCAACAACTTTAGCATTATTCGAAGAAATTCCATCTATTTTTTCTCCAAAATAATAAACGCCATTTTTATCTTTCCCAAATTCATTATTCAAAATATCAAAACTATTTCTATCAATATTTTTCGACATTTCCAAAACCAAATTATAATTAGAGTCAGAATAATCATTTTTTAAAGCAAAAACATTATTTTTATCCCTAAAATAATAGCTTTCTCCCATTCTCTCAAAAGTCTTCGCATCCACATTTTTAATATCCTTACGCTCATCCATATAAAAGACTCTATTCTTATCTTTCGCTATCCCATTCTCAAAATATTTAAAACTCGCAATATCTATATTTCCTAATTTTTCCCCTTTATTATAGACATTATTTTTATCTCTAGCAATAGAATACCCTAAAATTTCAAAAGAATTTCTATCCGCTCCTGTTATTTTTTCCAAATTATCTTTATCTAGATAAACATTGCTTTTATCTACATAATAGTTGAAGTAGTAATCTTTATTATTCTCTAAAACCTTAAAACTTTTCACATCAAGTCCGTCAATCGAAACTTTTTTCGTTTTTATTTCATTACTTAAAAAATAAGAACTCAAATCATCTTCCAATTTATATAAGTTTTTATCATCTTTTACATATTTGGCATCCAAAATCTCAAATCCTTTAGGTGAAACATCTTTTATCTTTTTCCCAATAAAATAAGTATTCTTGCTATCTTTTCCAAAAAAGCCAGCCATTTCCATATTGTCTTCTCCAACATTTTCCAAAGTCTTCGCATCAGCACCTTTCACTTTTGACTTAATTTCAAAATATGGCATTTTATAATAAACTTCCCCATTTTCCTTAAAATATTCAGCATTTGCAATAGTTCCCGCTAAAATAAATAAAATCAATATTTTTAATAGATTTTTTGTTTTCATATTCGCTCCTTATTTTTAATTTGTTAGATTTATCTAAATTCTTTTTGATAAATGCTCATATTTCCCTTGTCATTCAAAAATATTAACCACATTGAACATCAACAAAAATATCTGAAAAATCTTTATTTTTCAATTTTTCACTGTTAATAAAAAAGTTCACAAATCCAGCATCAAAAATTAAAGCTCTCCAATCTCCATCTTTAGACAAATCACTTCCTAACTGAAAAAGAACCGTATCGTATTTTTCTTTTTCTCCTTCCTTTTCTCTAGGGTCGTATCCTTGAAAAAAATCAGGATATCCGCCACAATGTGTTCTTGAATCAATTCCACACGCCTTTTCATCTACTATTTCCATATTTTTGTCAATATACTCATTCCATTTAAAATTATAAAATATGTCATCTTCTACCTTTAAAAATATATCTTCCTTTTCTTTTTCCGACAATTTTAAATTCATTTTTTCCAAAGTTGTCTCAAGATATTTTTTCTGTTTTTCTTCACTTATTTCTGAAATATTGTACATCGAAGAAAATTCCAATGCATACCCAATCTCTCTTCCAAGCGTTTCTCCAAAAGGAAAATCTCCACAATCAAATTTTGGATTATAAATCTCCTTCAATTCTTCTTCGCTATAATGTTCCCCAATATTTTCATAATAAATCACTTTCAAGTCATCTTCATTGTAAACTTCAAAATCTGTATCCCCTTGCATATAAATTTGAATAAGTCCCTTTTCAGGAAAATTTTCAAGCCCTTTTAAATCCTCACAATTAATTTGAGCAAACAAAGCCATTGTTTCATTTCTCTCCTCTTCATCTTCACAATCTGAAAATTTATCATAAAACATCGGTGCTCTTTCTCCAATTGGAATATACGGAAATCCTCCCACTTTACTCTCCGTCAAGGAAATTTCTTCTCTATCCAAAAGTTTTGCATGACAAAGTGGCTTAATATTAAGTTCCACATTATTTTCTTTAATTTCTTTCAAAAAATCCCCTTTTATTCTTTCTAAAATCTCATTAACAATCTCTTTATTCAAATTTGACATTTTTATTACTCCCTCTTTTTAAATATTTTTATTTTTTCTTAATATATTTTACCTCATTTTTTGTAATTTCAAAATTGTTAAAATTTAAATACTTAATTATTTTTCTTCATAATTAAGAATCATTTTTTAATTCCAAAATTCCAGTTCGTCTTCTTCTTTCATATCTTCCTCTTCCGTTTCATCTTCAAAATCTTTCAAAATATCTTCTATATTCATATCATTAATTTCAGGATCAATTTTATCAAGAAACTGTGAGAAATTTTCTTTCGCCTTTTGAATACGGATTCTATCGCCTGTTGCCACAACCATTTTATAATTTTCTAAATAATCAGAAATACGATTTCTTATTTAAGTATTCTTGCTATCTTTTCCAAAAAAGCCAGCCATTTCCATATTATCTTCTCCAACATTTTCCAAAGTCTTCGCATCCGCACCTTTCACTTTCGACTTGATTTCAAAATATGGCATCTTATAATAAACTTCTCCATTTTCCTTAAAATATTCAGCATTTGCAATAGTTCCCGCTAAAATAAATAAAATCAATATTTTTAATAGATTTTTTCTTTTCATGCACTTACTCCTTTTTTTATAATCTTTAATTTTTAGTAAATAAAATACCTTTTTAACTTTTCAACTTTTTATTCTCTTTCTATTTTTATAAGATTCATATTGTCATCAATTTTATAAAACTCATTATTATATTTTATTTCATTGTCTACAATTTTAAAGTAATTTGGATTAACATTATTTAACTTTTTTCCTTGATAATAAACATTGTTTTTATCCTTTGCATATAAGTATTCAATAACTTGAAAGGTTTTGTAATCAGCATTTTCTATCTTTTTTATCTCTGCATTTTCTTCATCCACATAGTAGACATTCTTTTCATCTTTTATATATTCATCGCTTTTTTCACCATTTTTTTCCTTCAAAAATTTAAGTGTTTTTATATCAGCTTCATTTTTAAATTTAATAAGTGTTTTTCCTTTTTTTATATCATCAGTTTCATCAGAATAATAAAAATTATTTTTATCTTTATAAACTCTCATGGAAAAACTTTCAAAAGTATCCTTGTCAATCGGAAAATCCATTTTTTTGGCATATATTTTTTCATTCGAATTATTTTCATAAACAAGATAAAAATCATTTCCGCTTTTAATGATATTGTCAGGAACACTGCTTAACGAAGTCCAAAACTCAAAATTATTTGGACTTACACCTTTCACTTTTTGTCCATAAAAATACAGATTATTCTTATCTTTAGCATAAAAAAAGTCCAAATAAACAAATGTTTCCAAATCAACTTTTTCATCAATTTTTTTCATATCAAAATAAGCATTGTTCTTATCTTTAAAATAATAATCTCCAACTGATTTAAGCGTTTTTGTATCCACATCTTTCAATTCCTTTTTTTCATAAGCATCAAAAACAATTTTCTCATCCTTCACAAAATGACTTCCAAATATTTTAGCATTTTTAGGATCTATTTTTTCAATCTTTTCCCCTTCATAATAAATATTATTCTTATCTTTTGCAAAATCATTTTCCAATATTTCAAATGATTTTTTATCTATATTTTTTAATATTCTTGGCTTTTCTTCGCTCCAGTCCCGATAATAAATTTCTCCATTTCTTTTTATGTATTCTGCATTCATAATATTTCCTGCCAAAATTGACAACCCAAATATTTTCAACAATTTTTTTATTTTCATAATCATTTTCTTCTTATAAAAAGTTACATTTATTATTTATAAAAGTCCACAAATCTCAGTAAACACAATATTTTAAAATTTATTTTTCTAATTCCAAAATTCTAGTTCATCTTCTTCTTTCGTATCTTCCTCTTCCGTTTCATCTTCAAAATCTTTCAAAATATCTTCTATATTCATATCATTAATTTCAGGATCAATTTTATCAAGAAACTGTGAGAAACTTTCTTTCGCCTTTTGAATACGGATTCTGTCGCCTGTTGCTACAACCATTTGATAATTTTTTAAATAACCAGAAATATGATTTCTTATTTCTGTATTTACTATCTCAGCATAAATTCTATTTGCTCTCTCAAGCAGCAGTTTATCCTTATTTTTATTTTCAGACTGAATTTTTATTTCTTCCAGCATTTTTATTTTCTCGTTTTTTTCTTCTTCAGATAAATCTCCATTTACAATCAATTTACTTTTTTTAAGTCCTGTACTCACAACTGTCGCTTCCACTTCCAGAATACCATTTATATCATAAGTAAATCTGACATTTATAGCTTCCTTTCCTGCTATATTTCGTGGCACATCTATCAAAAAATTTCCCAAAAACAAATTGTCATCTATATTTAGACTTTCTCCTTGATAAATTCCAACATTCACTTTATCCTGATAGTCGTCTATTGTGTAAAAATATTCAGATTTACTTGTTGGAACAGTTGTATTTCTAGGAATAATTGGTGCAAATTGGTTTCCTACGAGTTCTGTTCCTAAAGTAAATGGACAAACATCAGTTAAAATTCTCTCCTTAAACATTTTGTTTCTTTCTTTCATTCCAACTGCAACTCCAACACCGTAAGCTACAACTGTATCAGGATCTGCCACTATTGACACGAGTTTATTATTTTCAATAAAATTCTCGCTACTAAAATATATTTTTTCTCCACGCATTTTATGAAAATATTTTTCTGTAAATTCCTCAATAATCCCTAATTTTACAGCTCCCCCAACCAAAACAACCTTTTCAATTTCTCTGGCATCTGTATTTCCATCCTGCAAAGCCTTGTCAATTGTAGCTTTCATTTTCACAAGCAACGGTTTTACAGCCTCTCTAAAATCCTTTTGTGCAATTTCTGATTTATAATTTTTTCCTTTAATTTCTAGCTCAATTTCAACATCTTTTAAACTTATTAATTTTTTCGCTCTGTCTGCTTTTGTATACAATTTTGTTCTTTCATCACGGCTCAAATCTGTTATTGCTAATTTAATATTCTTTAGAAAAATTTCACAAATTTTAGTAGTAAAATCTTCTCCACCAAGCATCGTATCCCCGCTTATAGAAAGCACATCCATAATATTTTCAAATGTTTCAAGCAAAGTAACATCAAATGTCCCACCACCCAAATCAAGAACAATAAACTTTAAATTTTGATTTAAAATATTGCTTCCAAGTGACAATGCCGCAGCCGTTGGTTCATTTATAAGTCTTTCTACCGTAAGTCCTGCCAATTCTGCTGCCATTTTTGTATCTCTGCGTTGTTTATCGTTAAAATATGCAGGTACACTTATTATCGCCCTATTTATTTTTTCATTTAACTGTTTTTCAGCATTTTCCTTTAAATGTTTCAAAACAAATGAAGATAACATTTGTGCATCAAAAGTTCTATTTTTAACTTTAATTTTTGCATCTGTTCCCATTCTTCTTTTAAAATTACTCGCAGTTTCCCCAGCATTCATCAGTCTTCTTTCTTTTGCTAATTCCCCTACAATAATATCATCATTTTCATCAATTCCCACAACAGACGGAATTAAAATATTTCCATATTCATTTTTTACAAACTCTATTTTCCCATTATCATCAATATATGTAGCTAAACTATTTGTTGTCCCTAAATCAATTCCAATCATTCTTCCCATTTTTTTCTCCTTTAATAATATTTTGGTCATTTATAAAAGTTTAGAAAATTTTACTAATGTAGCATTTTTCAATTTTTATTTTTTATATTTTATTACTTTTTGATAAATAGTCTCAATTCTTTAATTTTTAATAATTTTATTTTTGTTAACTGTAATTTTTTTAATTATATATTCTATCTAAAATTTTTTTCGCATAATTTTTCAATCTTAAATATTTTATTCTATTTACAATTATTAATTTTATAATCATCCATATTAATATTCCGAACAGTAGAAAATCTTTAATTTTATAATTAAAATAAATATAAATTAAATAACTTCCAAGCAGAATTATCTGTATATTCAACATACTTGCCATATTTAAATTGTTTCCACGTTTTGCAAGTGAAAAATCTAAATAAATTCTTGTAACTGTAAGCACAATCCAATAAATTCTCACTAATTCAAAACTTTTTACGACATTTCTATAATCTATTTCCTTTGTATTTATTATTGCTGGTAAACTAAATATGCAAATAAAAATTAGCACAAGACAACTAAGAAGAAATATTAGAGTGTGTATAAAAGCGTCATCTTCTCCAATATCGTCTTCGCAAGTGATTTCTAAATAATAAAATATATTTTTTATTTTCTTATAACTATAAACTATTCTTTTAAAAAATAAATTATTTGCTAAATTAAAAAACAAATTGTGAATTTTTTTATTTATTTTTATATCAAGATATTTATAATTTCCAAAATAAATATTCCAAAATATAAAAAATCCAAAAATATTCAACTTTTTCACATTAAAATATCTTTCTACAAAATTTTCTAGAGCCTTGTCATTATCTTTTTTCTCTTTACTACTATAAAGCTCCTTTATTTTCCAAAATTCATTTTTATTATTTGATAAATAGGAAATAATGTATTCTTTTTCAAATTCAAAAAGATTCTCTGATTTTAAAATCAAATTATCTTCAAAATCATTATTTTCCAATCCTAAAATATCTCTAATTCTAGACTTTTCATCATCTGAAAACTTATCAAATCTTTTCAAAAAAACTTTTAAGTAAATAAAAGAAACTTTTTCCCCATTTAAAATCCTACGAATTTCTTTTATCCAAGATTTGAAATTTTTTTCCATCCATTCATATTTTCCGTTAAAAATATCAGAAAATTCTTCATTTTCAATCTCTGACTTTTGAATATCATTTCCAAAAGAAACTTCCTCATATCCATCTTTTTCCAACTTTTGTTCAATTTCAAAAAAATTTTTATTTCTAAAATTCTCCTTATTAAAATTAATTTCATTAAAATCAAATTTTTCAAACTCCAAAGCAACCCTATACGCTTCATTAATCTTCATAAACATCTCAGGAAACTCCTCAGGATGATATTTTTTCAACATTTTAGAATATGCAATTTTTATTTTCTTCTTATCATCTGTCGGCTCTATTTCCAGTATTTTAAACGCTTCATCAAAATTCAAAATCATCACTCCTAATTTTTTCTCAAATAATAGATACAATAAACAGTCTATCTATACTTTAAATTTAAACAACTTTATTATTTAGTGAGTAGCAACAAAAAATGGCATAAGTAATCTAATACCTTCCAAAAATTCCTCAACAAGCTCATCCAAACTCTCAAATCTTTCAATCTCTTCCACATCAAATTTAACCAAAACTTTTCTAATTTCCCCATTTTCCAAATTTTTAATAAATTTCTTTCTATTTTTTTCATTTCCTTCAAATCTATCCAAAGCACAATTTTCCTTATTTTTTGCAAATTGCACAAAATAATAAAGTGGTTCATTAATCGGCACTTGCAAAACTTTATTCTGATTCTCAAGCGTATTTTCCCCAATTTTTCTCTCAACAAAACTCACTTCAAGCGAAATCCCAATTTTCTTAGTCTTCTCATTTTTAAAAATTCTCAAAGCAATCCCTGATTCAGTATCACTATCCCCATCTTGTCGCAAAAACACCCAAAGATAAGGTCTTGCAATCTGAGCTTGATTCATCCAGCTACTAACTTTCTGCAAATGAAATCCATCTGTCTTTTCTTCCAAAGCTTTTGCAATTTCCGTAAAAACTTTTCTAGCATTTTGTCCATTTTTTCTAAAAAGCTCCATATCTTCCTTTAAATCTCCAGCTTTTTCAGGTTTTACATATTTTTTCCCTTCATAATTTATGTATTTAATTAATGGTTTATAATTAAATTTTTTTGTCATATTGATCATTCCTTTTCTTTATAAAATATTTTTGTTTTAACAAATTTTTTCAAAATTTTAATATTAAGCAATTTTATTATTTAATCTAAATTCCAATCAAAAAACTATTTTAACAAGAAATAGTATAAATGCATTTTAAGCTCAATTTTAAAATAAGTTTTCTGTAAAATTATAGCATATTTTTCAAAATTTCTAAAAAGTTTTAAGTTAAGTTTTAGATTATTTTTGATTTCAAATTTTTAATTATCAAATATTTTATTTTATATTAAATTAATAAAATTTTAAAAATAATTTGATTTTTTAAAAAAATATTGTATAATATAATTAAAAATAGGTTAATCAATTTAGGGGGAAGAAAAATGATAAAAAAAGGGGATAGCAATGGGTTTACGCTTATTGAGGTTTTGTTGTACATTTCGATTATGGCGATTTTGTTTATGGTGGTTTCTGTGAATTTGCAGAAGCAAAGGCAAAATCAGGAGTTTGCAATTCAGAAGAGGAATATTAGCCAGTTTATTAGAAAAATTCAGCAGTATGCACAGCACAATAGGAAGGAATATGTGCTGGATTTTAAAATATCTGAAAAGATGGCTTATTTTTTAGATGAAAAAAATGGACAAAAGGATATTATTGATAAAATGGAGATTTCCAAAAACTTATCTTATATGACAAATAATTCCAATAAAAATGCTGATTTTAGGAGAAGAACTACAAATGAGGGAAATTTTGAAAGGGGATTTTCTGTTTATTTGCTGGATAAAAAGGGGGAAAAGATTTATTATAGAATTTCCACAAATACAATAAATGCGGCAAAATATCCGATTATAAGTATTTATCGGGCTAAAAAGCCGATTAATCTTTCGGATGACTATTTAAAGGCTAATTTGTGGGAGGAGGAAATTTAAGATGAAAAAATGGGGGAATATTGGGGATAATGGAATAGTAGAGGAAAGTAATAAAAAAAGAGATTTTAAAAATGTAAGTTTTCGTAGAATAGTGAAAAAATCAAATAAAAATGAAGATTCCAAAAAAAATGAAAATTTTAGAAATGTTGAAAATATAAAGATTAATAAAAGTAATAAAGCCAATGAAAATTTGAAAATTAAGGGAAATAAAAAAAATGAAAAAAATAGAAAAAATAATGAACATTCAAATAAATTTGAAAATAGTGAATTTGATAAATATATTTTAGAAATGAAGAAGCGGCGGGAAAAAACGGCGAGGAAAAGATATATAAAATCTGAACTTTTGAGAAGAGGGCAGAATTTAAAAAAGTTTTTTTGTATGGAAATTGGAATTGAAGAAGTAAAAAGATCTTGGCAATTTGGGGTGTTGATTTTGGCAGGAATTGTTTTGTTTTTGTTTTATCTAAATTTTGTTACTTTTAAAGGAGAGCTTGCTGGGGAAAAGGTGCTTTATGTTAAAATTGATGGGAATCGTGGGAGTGTTCTAAAAGTTAATAATAAATATTTGAAAAGTCAGGCGAGCATTGAGAATAAAAAGGGCCTGGAATATGGATTTTATCTTATGAGGTATAAAATTAGGAAGGTTATAAGTAAAAATGGAAATGTTAAAATTGATGGGAAAATTTTGGGATATAAAGAATCACGGCTGAATGGATTTCGGAAATATGTCTTAAATATTTTTGATGACTTGTTTATAACTGATGAAAATTTGTATGCCTTTTCACGTGCTGCTGTTTTAGGGGAAAAAGCAGAAGTTTCTAAAGATATGAAAGATAAGTTTAAATACACGGGGCTGGCTCATTTAATTGTAATTTCTGGGACTCATATAAGTCTGGTTGTGATTGGGATTGTGAAAATTTTGGATGGGTTGTCGTTAGGATACAGGTTTAAGTATTTAATGGCACTTGTGGCACTTACTTTTTATTGTGCATTAATTGGATTTTCACCAGGGATTTTACGTGCTTATATTATGGGAGCGATGATGATTTTAGCAAGAATCCTTTTTGAACAGGAGGAAAGTAAAAAATCTCTGCTAGTGTCGTTTATTGTCATAATTGTGTTAAATCCTTATTCACTTTTTGATATTTCAATGCAGCTTTCCTATGCCGCAGTTGTAGCGATAATCTTTGTAAATCCTGAATTTAAGAAATTTTATCAGGAAAAAGTTTTGGATAAAATAAAAAATGAAGTTTTAAGAAATACCGTCGATTTGATATTTTTAAGCCTGACAATCCAAATCGCAAGTATTCCGCTATTTTTATATTATTTTGAAAAATTGCCGTTATTCTCATTTTTACTGAACATTGTAGGAATTCCAATTGGAACAGTTGTTATCCAGTGCCTATTTTTTGCTGTCCTTTTAAATATTTTTAAATTATCATTATTTAATGGCATAGTTGTTTTTGTAACTGAAATTATTTTTAAAGCATTTGAAGGATTTATTTATGCTGGAAGCAAAATACCGCTTTTACAGCTTAATATCAATGGAAAAGCTCCTTTGTGGACAGTTTTTTTGTATTATGGAGTACTATTTTTCATAACATTTTTTGTAATGCCTTTATTTACTGCAAAAATTAATATAAATGAAAATTAATATAAAGATTATAAGTTGAAAATAAAAATAATAAATATGTTTTCTAACTCTTCATTTCGTGATATAATAATAAATAATTATAAAAATTTGAAAGGAGATCAACTATGGTTTGTCCAAAATGTGGATCGGAATATGTTTATGAGGACGGAAATATGCTAGTCTGTCCAGAATGTTTTTACGAATGGGCAGAAACTGGAGAAGAAAACAGCGATGAAAATGTTGTAAAAGATGTAAACGGAAGCATTTTACAAAATGGAGATAGTGTTGCAATTATCAAAAATTTAAAAGTAAAAGGTGCTTCATCAGATTTAAAAAGAGGGACAAAAGTTAAAAATATTAGATTAATTGATGATGGGATTCATAATATTGATTGTAAAATAGATGGTTTTGGTGCAATGAAACTAAAATCAGAATTTGTGAAAAAAATATAAAAAATATTAGTTGAAATAGTATGAAAAATGATTAATTTAAATATTTAAGAATTGAAATTTTTAAACAAAATTATTATCATAATTAAAATAGAATTGGAGAAGGAATGAAATCAGGATTTATAACAATTGTTGGGCGTCCGAATGTTGGGAAGTCTACGCTTATGAATAAGCTTGTAAAAGAAAAAGTTGCTATTGTGTCAGATAAGGCTGGGACGACTCGGGATCAGATAAAGGGAATTGTGAATATTGGACAAGATCAGTTTATATTTGTAGATACACCAGGGATTCACAAACCTAAGCATTTGCTTGGGGAACACATGACTAATGTGGCATTGGAAGCACTTGAAAATGTGGATTTAATAATGTTTATGCTGGATGGAACACAGGAAATATCGACTGGGGATATTTTTGTCAATGAAAATGTGAGAAGTGTGAAAACACCGATTGTTCTTGTTATTAATAAAATTGATAAAATGTCGGATGAGGAAATTGAAGATAAGAAAAAGGAAGTTAGTGAAAAATTGGGGAAATTTGATGAAATAATAACTCTTACGGCGGAATATGCGATTGGGATTCATAAAATATTTGAAGTTGCCAAGAAATATTTGTCAAATGATGTGTGGTTTTATCCAGAGGACTATTATACAGATTTGCCAGTAAATAAGATTGTTGTGGAAACAATTAGGGAGAAAATCTTGCATCATACTAAAGATGAAATTCCGCATAGTGTAGCCGTGGAGATTATTAATGTAGAAACAAAGCCTACAATTAGGAAATATGATATAAATATTTATGTTGAAAGAGATAGCCAAAAAGGAATTATTATTGGAAAAGATGGAGCTATGCTGAAAAAAATTGGGATAGAGGCTAGACGGGAAATTGAACATTTGATTGATTTGAAAGTTAATTTGAAATTATGGGTAAAAGTTAAGAAGAAATGGAGAAAGGATAAGAAATTCCTTGATGAAATGGGTTATAAAATAAAATAAGTTTTGATTTTCTTAGACTAATGATTGTTTTTGTTGATTATTTATATTAAAATTTCTTAATATAGAGCATCACAATAAAACTTATTTATAAAGAAAAATTAAAGACATAGAATTATTTAGTTATTTTGATAACAAGTTTAATGTTTTACAACAAAAAAACTTTTGAAAGGAGGAAAAATAGAGATGGATTTTAAAATACATTCAAAATTTAAGCCGACTGGAGATCAGCCTCAGGCTATTAAAAAGATTGTAGAAAACTTGGAAGATGGTATTACGGATCAGATTCTGCTTGGGGTTACAGGATCAGGAAAGACATTTACAGTTGCGAATGTTATTGAAAAAATAAATCGTCCAGCTTTGATAATGGCACCAAACAAGACACTCGCAGCACAGCTTTACAATGAATATAAGCAGTTTTTTCCTGAAAATGCTGTTGAATATTTTGTGTCTTATTACGATTATTACCAGCCTGAAGCGTATATTATGCAAACTGATACGTATATTGAAAAAGACTCTTCAATTAATGATGAGATTGATAAATTGCGGCATGCGGCAACAGCGGCACTTTTGAACAGAAGAGATGTTATTATTGTGGCTTCGGTTTCGGCAATTTATGGATTGGGGTCGCCAGAGGCATATAAAAAGAGATCGATTCCGATTGATGCGGAAACTGGGTTTGAGAGAAATGAGCTTATAAAAAGGCTGATTTCACTTAGATATGAGAGAAATGACATTGCCTTTGAGCGTGGAAAATTTCGTGTGAAGGGAGATATTCTTGATTTACATCCGTCTTATCAGGATACAGGATACCGTTTTGAATTTTTTGGAGATGATTTGGAAAGCATTTCGGAAATTAATCCGCTTACTGGACAGAAAATTAGAAATATAAAAAGAATTACAATAATGCCAGCAACGCACTACTTGACAACGGAAGACACAAAAAAAATGTTTGAATCAATAAAAAAGGAAATGGAAGAACGAGTTCATTTTTTCAAAAAAGAAGGGAAACTGCTGGAAGCACAGCGAATTGAGCAAAGGACAAAATATGATTTGGAAATGATTGAAGAAATTGGGTATTGCAAAGGCGTAGAAAACTATTCTAGGTATTTGACAGGAAAGAGTGAAGGGGAAGCGCCTGATACGTTAATTGACTATTTTCCAGAGGATTTAGTCGTATTTCTGGACGAGTCGCACATTTCAGTTCCGCAAATAAATGGAATGTATAAGGGAGATAGGGCAAGAAAGAAGGCTTTAATCGACAATGGATTTAGGCTTCCAAGCGCTTATGATAACCGTCCGTTAAAATTTGAGGAATTTTTTGAAAAAGTTCCACAAGCTGTGTATATTTCAGCCACTCCAAGTGATTATGAGCTGGAACATTCAAATGGTGAAGTTGTAGAGCAGCTTGTACGTCCAACAGGAATTGTAGAGCCAAGTATCGACATTCGTGAAACAAAAAATCAAATTGATGACTTGATGGATGAAATAAAAACTAGAACAGCAAGAAAGGAACGGATTTTAGTTACAACCTTGACAAAAAAAATGGCAGAAGAACTGACAGATTACTATTTGGAATACGGAATAAAAGTAAAATATATGCATTCTGACATTGATACGCTAGAAAGAACAGAGATAATAAGAGGCTTGAGAAAAGGCGAATTTGATGTTCTGGTTGGAATAAACTTGCTACGGGAAGGGCTGGATATTCCAGAAGTTTCATTAGTGGCAATTTTGGAAGCAGACAAGGAAGGATATTTACGTTCCAGAAGGTCGCTGATTCAGACAATGGGACGTGCTGCAAGAAATGTGGAAGGACACGTTATTTTGTATGCGGACAGAATGACAGGCTCTATGAAAGAAGCCATTGATGAGGTAAACAGACGGCGTGAAGTTCAGGAAAAATACAACTTGGAAAACAACATTAATCCAAAATCAATCGTAAGAGAAATCGCAGAGTCAATCGTAGACTATGAAATTGAAAAAGAAAATGAAGCAAACAAAGCAATCAAGCAGTATAAGAGTGAAAAAGATGTGGAAAAGGAAATCAAGAAACTTGATAAGCGAATTAAAAAACTGGCTGAGGAGCTTAATTTTGAGGAAGCTATTAAGTTGAGGGATAAAATGAATGAATTGAAGAAGTTGTTAATTGAACTGTAATTTTTTTATTTCTATAATATTCAAACAAGTTATTTTAAATTTTATTTATACCAATTATTTTAAGCAGGGGGATCAGAAATGAAAAATTTATGATAGATTCACTATTTAAATGAGAAGTATTGTGATTTTTTTGAAAGATAGGTTGTATAATAAAATACAATAAATTTAGAATAGAATTTTTGATAGGAGTAATAAATTGAATAAAAATAAAAAAATAAAATTTCCAGCTTGGATGTCATTGTTTTCATTTTTTATTTCACAATTAATATTGTATCCGATAGCTTTGTATATAAGAAAAGTAATAATAGAAATTAATAGTGCTAGTCCGATATTAGTATTTTTGCTTCATTTCTTTGAATTGGCAATATTTTTTTCAATAACTTTAATTTTGCCATTAATAGTGTTTTTTGTACTTGGAGTAATGTATGATTTTGAAATTAGGATGAAAAATGTATTTTATATTTTGGGGAGTTTAATATTGATATATATTTTTTTGATATTAATTTTCAATATGAAAGAATTGTTATTGTTAATAGGATGTTGTATTGCATTTGGATTAGGATTATTAGTAAAATAGTTTAAGAATAAAAAAGGGAGTTGATAGGATGTTTATTTTGAAAATGTTATTAGAAATAGTAATAATGCTTATTTTGTGTGTGATTTTAAGTCTAATCCTTGCGAAGAGGATTCTTAGAGTAAAAAATAAGAAGAAAATATCTTTAAAAAAAGTAAAAACTGTTGTGTTTGATGTAAAAAAATTGAAGGAAGATGTGGCTATTCCAGCGGTAAAGGGAAAAGATAAGTTATCGTATTATCAAGTATTGCAAGGATTAAATAATCTTGCAGAAGATAAGAATATAAAAAAAGTTATTGTTGATATGGATAAATTGAATTTGACGCTTTCACAGCTGGAAGAAGTTTCTAAAATTTTTGATAAGATTAGGAAAGATAAGGAAGTTGTGGCGATAGGAACACTTTTTGAGGAAAGTAGATATAGACAGGCTTTGCTTGCAGACAAGATTTATATGTTTGATACAAGACAGTCAACTGTGATTTTTAGGGGATATTTGCATAAGGAATTTTATTTGAAGTCGTTTTTAGAAAAGTTTGGGATAAGAATGAATGTGCTTCATATTGGGGATTACAAGGTGGCTGGAGAAAAATATAGCCATAACCAAATGTCGCAAGAGAAAAAGGAATCAATTAAAAATATAAAGGATAAAGTTTTTGAAGATTTTGTTGAACTAGTAAAAAGTAAAAGAGGAGCTGATATTGAAAATGAGATATTGAGTGGGAATCTGATTTTTGCTGGGGCGAAAAAGGCTTTGGAATGTAAATTGATTGACGGTGTTGCTGATTATGATGAAATTGGGATAAATTACAAAGAAGATACTGTTTCGGTTGAAGACTATATTTTGATGTCAAAAGATAAGAAGGAAAAGGCAAAAGATACAATTGCTGTGATAAATCTTGAGGGTGTTATTGATATGAAAAACCCTAATAAAAATATTACTTATGACAATGTATGTGAAAAACTGGAAGAATTAAAAGAAATAAAGAATTTGAAGGGGCTAGTATTAAGAATAAATTCGCCTGGCGGAAGTGCTTTAGTTTCTGAAAAAATACATAAGAAAATAAAAAAACTGACTGTGCCAATATATATTTCAATGGGAGATGTTTGTGCAAGTGGAGGTTATTATATTGCTACAACTGGTAAAAAATTATTTTCAAATAATTTTACTCTGACAGGCTCAATCGGTGTTGTTATGATGTACCCTGAAGTTGTAGGAGCAATGAAAAAGTTAGATGTTAATTTGGAAGGATTTGGAAAGGGTGCTGGATTTGATATGTTAAATCCATTTGAAAAATTAGGAGAAGATTCTAAAAAGAAATTAATTTATAATATGAATGAAGTTTATGGCGAGTTTAAGGAACATGTAATGGCAGCTAGAGGAATGAATGAAGATGAGCTTGAGAAAATTGCACAGGGAAGAGTATGGCTTGGAAGTGAAGCTAAGAATATTAATTTAGTCGATGAAATCGGAACTCTTGAAGATTGTATAAAAGCAATGGCAAATGATTTGAAGCTGGATAAATATAAAGTGAAAATTGTGGAATTGACACAGACTTTGAAGGAAACTTTGGCAGATATAAAATTACCATTGATGTCTGAAGAAATTAAAGACAAAATTGAATTTTTACAAGGGAATATGAATCAAATTTTGTATTATGAAAATGATTTTGAGCTGTAAAAAGTTTTTCAATTTATAAGTGAAGAATTAAAAGAAATTTTTGTTACAAAAAGGGTCAAAACTGTTTATTTAGAAAATATAAAGAAGATAATTTCAGTTTTCTAAATAGAGTTTATTATAAAAAATTCAATGACTTGTAAAGTGTAAATTATTTAATAAATTTAAATTATTAAGATAAAAAAATAAGAAGGAGGTATAAATAATTTTTGAAATTATAAAGATAAAATTTAGAAATGCGGTAATTATGAAATTGAAATAGTTAGTGATTTTAATATAATATTTGATTAAAAAAATGCTAAAAGTTATAATATTTTAAATAATATATTCTAAATAAAAAAAGAAGGAGAGATGCTACGATTATAGTAAAACAGAATATATTATGTATACCGATAGCTAGTCGGAAACAGTTATATTTTTTCCTTAATTGCAAAGGAGAGTTTATAGCGAAGACTGTGGAGAACAAAAAATATGTTCGATAAGGCAGTAATATTCTAGTGTATTAAATTATTTTAATACATTTTTAGTAGCAGAAATAGAAGTGGGAAAAAAAGGATTGTTTGTTATAGGAATGATTTTAAGTGTAGTAAATTCATATTCAACAGGAGTTATTGGAGAATCTCGTGAAATTGAAGGAAAGAGATATGTTGTTCCGTACTCAAGAGAAAGTGATGGATTTCCAAAGATGGGTTCAAATGGGAAACAGTATAGAACAAAATTTTTAAATGAAAGAGACAAAAGTAATGAAATAATAGTTTATTCAGATTTAGATGATGCTCCAGCAAAACATTGCAGAAAGAAAAAAGGGCATTCGATTTTAAGGGAAGATAGCATTACTGGGGAAATAGTTCGATTATGTAGATTAGATACGCCAGGTGCAAGAGTAGAAGGCTCTAAAATGGAAGTTGATGAAATTCAGTATTATATTGCAAATACTGAAAATAAATATGTCTGGAAGAAATTGATCGAAGATAAAAAAATGGATCCATCAGATAAAGTGTATAGTGATTTACCTTATACAGCTTATGCAAAATATACAAGACCAGAAAAAGAGGCTGAAATAAAAAGAAGATATTTAGAACCAAAAGAGGCTGTTCAAAAGGAATTAAGAAATTTATTCTATGAAAAATTTCAAGAGCAATATGGAAAAAAATATGGCATAACACTTGAAGAAGCAAATATTGAGAAAAGATAATCAAAAAATTTTTTGGATTTTTAGAACTAATAAAATTTTATAAAAATATAAAATTAGAACTTTATAAATAGTAATGTAATTAGTTTTTTTATTTAAATTGAAAAATTATAGAGAGTTTGTTTAATAAAAGTAAAAAAATCTAATTATGTATAAATATTTATAAAGTTTATTTTTATATATGACAAATATAGTTATAGTAAAACTAATTTTAAACTTGAACTCAAAAGCTATATATTTGTTTTATTAAATTTTAAGTTTGTATAGTTATCGAACAGGTCTAATATGTTCGTTATTCAAATGTGGGTTAGTATAAGTTTATGTAGTATTTAATAGTTTAATTTTGAATAGGTTTGAGTATATATTTAAATAAATAAGATATAAAAATAATTACAGTATGATAAAAGTAAAATATAATGAAAAAAACAGATGTTACATAAAAAAAACACTTGTAATTTTTTTTTATATGAGATATAATATCTCTTAGAAAATTTTAGTTATATGAGAACAAAAAACTAAAGATACAAATAAGTATGAAATATTTAATTAACATAAAAATAATGCTTTAAATTGGGAATTAAAGATTATAGATATTCTACTTAAATCTTAGTTTTTATTAGTTAAAAGGAATTGAACATGAAATAAAATTAAGTAAAATTTATTGGTTAAAAAAAAACATCATAAGAGATTAATACATAAGTTAAAGTGAAATAAAATATATTTAAAGTATTAATCATTTATAAATAGACATTTAAAATAAATAAGGAGAAGAGATGAAGAAAAAAGGTAAAAAAAATAAAATTTCTAAAATGATTAATAGAGTAGCTGGAGTTGCGACATTTGCAACAGGTGTACTTGCATCTGAAATGACAATTGTAAAAAATGCAAATGCAGCACAAAAAGTCGATCCAGTAAATAGTTCGTCTATTTTACAGACAGAAAAGAATAATAAAGAAATAAAAATTTTAGCAGCAGATGAGTTAAATGATATTTCAAAAAAAAATTCTATGACAATGGGAATTCACAGTTCTCCACTTGTATCAGCAACAATAGCGATGGGAAATGCTGAAACAAGTAATCCATTTGTGGCAACTGGTTACCATAGAAAATTAAAAGCACTTGGTATAACAGCTAAAAATTATCCAGAAAATTTATCAATAGCAAATAAAAAAACAATAGATGGAAAAACTGAAGAAACAAAAGTTGATAATATAGGATTTTATATAAAAAATAACCTTGATAGCATTTTTTCAAATCCAAAAAATAATGGAATAAAAACTGATAGCGTAGTAATGGGAACAGGAGCTGAAACTTTAGGATTACATTCAACAGGAATTGGTTTTAATGCACTGACAAAAGGGCAAGATGCAGTAGCAATAGGGACAGGTGCACAAGCTACAGGCAGAAATACAATTTCAATAGGAACTGGAAATGTTGTAAGTGGAGAAGGTTCAGGAGCAATAGGAGATCCTACAACAATTACAGGAACAGGAACATATTCACTTGGAAATGATAACGGAGTTATTGCGGCTAGCAACTCAGGAGTGTTTGGTAATAATAACAGTATAAAAACTAGTTCTTCAGAAATTCGTGTCATAGGTAATAATAATACTGTAAATGCTGGAGTAAGTGATGCACTGGTTTTTGGAAATAATGCGACTGTAAGTGGTAATTCTACTATAGCAATAGGAAGTAATTCAAAAATTAGTAATGGACGTTTTGGAATAGCAATAGGGAAGGATTCAACATCTTTTCAAGAGGGAGCTATAGCTATAGGAAAAGATTCAAGTTCGTTGAATAAATCAACAGTAGCTGTAGGATATAATTCAAAAGCTGCAGGAGTACAGTCAGTAGCAATTGGAGGAAATATTCAATCCGATAGAGGAGCTCAAGCATTAGGAGATCAGTCTATCAGTATAGGTGGAGATACTGTTGCAAGTGGATCATCATCAATAGCAATTGGAGGAGATGATTTAGATAGAGCTAATGGAACAGTAGGGACTATTTATAGATCATTAACGGGAGCACCATTAGTTGGTACAGGTGCAGATCGTTGGATTGAAACAAAGGCAAGTGGAGAAGCCTCAATAGCAGTTGGAGTACAAGCGACATCAGCAGGAGATTTGGCTACAGCATTTGGTACTAAAACAAAAGCCTCAGGTAAGTTTTCTACAGCATTAGGAGTAGGAGCGACTTCAGATGGACAAGGTTCGATTGCTATAGGTGGGGCATCAAGTTCAGTAGGAGCAACGTCTATTGCAATAGGGACAAAGGTAACAACAATTGGAGAATCTGCTTCAGCAATGGGATATGGTTCACAAGCAAACAATAAAGGTTCTATAGCGATTGGACTGAATTCAAAATCTGGTGTTGCAGGATCAACGGAAGAAAATACAATAGCAATGGGGACAAATTCTCAATCATTAACAGCAAATTCTGTGGCAATAGGTACTGGAAGTATTGGTGGTTCAACAGGTATTGGTTCAAGTGCAGTAGCAATTGGTAATGGAGCCAGTTCAAAAGGTTCTGATGGAATTGCGTTAGGTAGCGGTTCTAATGCAAATAATATACAGAATATAGCAATTGGGTATAAAACAGAAACAGGAAAAACTCAAGTGGCAGGTTCAAGTAATACTGATATTCGAAATATTTCAATAGGATCTGAAACAGGAAAAGGAATGGGAGGAAAAGATAACCTTTTCTTAGGAACTAGTGCAGGTCAAAGTAGTAATGGGGACGATAATATATCTTTAGGTAGCAGAGCAGGTAAATCAACAAATACAAGTAAAAATATAGCAATAGGTATGGATTCTGGTCAAACTGTTACTGGTGTTGGAAGTAATATAGCAATAGGTAGAAATTCAGGAAAAACTGTAACAGGTGGTGGAGATAATGTAGCCATAGGAACAGATTCAGGACAAAATGTGACATCAACTATAGGACATAATACAACAGTAGGACATAGTTCGGGACGAAATGTTAATGGAAATAATAATGTTTCGTTTGGTTCAGGTTCAGGACAAAATATAACTGGTGACAATAATACATCAATAGGGATTAACGCAGGAATAGGAATTCAAAAGAGCAGTAATGTCTCGATAGGGTCAGATTCAGGACAGAATACGAATGGAGTAGGTAATACTGCCATAGGATATCAAGCAGGACAAACAGTAATTGGTGACCATAACATTTCAATGGGTTATCAATCTTCTAAAGGCTTAAAAGGTGGTTCTAACACTGTAATAGGAAACCAGGCAGGTACTGGTGGAGTAGAAGGTGACAACAATATTATAGTGGGGACAAATGCAACTAGATTATACACTACAGGTGGAAGCTTGAAAGTAAAGAATGTTGTAAGTCTTGGTACAAACTCTAAAGCATATACTGATAATGCTATGTCTATTGGTTCATATTCTGAAGCGACAGGGAAAGCAGCAATAGCAATTGGTCAAAGTTCAAAAGCAAGCAAAGATGATTCAATGGCTATTGGAAATAGAACATCAGTTAATGCAGCAAAAGATGTTGCAATTGGTTCAGATTCTTCTACATCAGCAACTACAGGGGTTTCAAAAGCGACAATAACAGTACCTGGAACTGGAAAAAGTATTACTTATGGAACTTTTGCAGGAAATAATCCAGATGCTGCGTTTTCAGTTGGATCAGCTGGAAAGGAAAGACAAATTCAAAATGTTGCAGCTGGAAGAATTTCGGCAACAAGTACAGATGCGATTAATGGGTCGCAATTATTTGCAGTAGCAAATGAACTTGGGAAAACTTGGAAAGGAAATGCTGGAAAAACTGGAAGTGGGGATCTGCTTGGCAGTGCGACTTCTACTCAAGTTATGCCTGGAGATGAAGTACAATTTATCGCAGGAGATAATTTGGCTATAAAACAAGAAACTTCAACAGGTATTCAAAAATACACTTATTCATTGAAAAAAGATGTGGATTTAGGGCCTAATGGAAGTTTAAAAGTGGGACCTGTAACAATTAATAATAATGGTATTGATGCTGGGAATAAAACAATAACAAATGTTTCTCCTGGAACTAATAATACAGATGCGGCAAATTATGGACAAGTGAAAGCGGCGAAAACAACTGTAACTTCAGCTGATAAATCAGTAGTAATAAGTTCAAGCATTGATGCAACAGATAAACATACAAACTATGATCTGTCAGTTGATGTGACAAAACTGGATGCAGCAAATAAAAGTTTAAGTAACATTAATAATGCTGGAAAAGGTGTAATAAGCGATATTGCAAGAAATTCAGTGGACGTAATAGCGGGAACAAACATAAAAGATGTAACGAAAGCGAACACAACAAATCCAGACGGTACAACAAAAACTACGTATACAATAAATGCTAAAGGAGCAAAAGTAGTAGCAGGAGATGGAGTGACAGTTGCGACAGGGACACCAGGTTCAGACAATGTTACAGATTATACAGTATCAGTAAAGAATACGACATTGACAGCGGCACCAGGCTCAACGACAGTAACAGCAGGAGATAATAACAGTTATGCAAAAGCGGGAGATGTGGCGACAGCGATAACAAATGTAGGGAAAGCTGCAAAAACAGAAGTTAAATCATCAGACAGCTCAATAGGAGTGACATCAAGCACAGGAGCAAATGGTAACACAGTCTACGACATAAAAGTAGACACATCAGGAACGGTGACACCAGGAAATACCAAACTTGTGACAGGAGACACAGTAAATACTGCCATAAACAATGCGAAAACTGACTTAATTAACAACAATCCACTAACATTTGGAGGAGATAGCGGAACAGATGTAACAAGAAAATTAGGAGAAAAATTAAATGTAAAAGGTGGAGCGACAGGAGCAACAACAACAGGAAATATCGCAGTGAAAGCTGATGGTAACAATACCTTAAATATTGAACTGGCTAAAGACTTGACAGGACTGGACAGCATTACAACAAATGGAGGAAAAACAGTAATAAACAACAGCGGAATAACAACGCCAACAGTAACAGCTGACAAAGTAACAATCAATAATGCACCGACAGCAGGAACAGATGCGACAAATAAAGATTATGTAGACAGCACAAAAACAAAAGTGACATCAAATGATAACTCGGTTGTAGTAAATAAAACGACAAATGGAAATCAAGATGTCTATGATCTGTCAGTTGATGTGACAAAACTGGATGCGGCAAATAAAAGTTTAAGCAACATTAATAATGCTGGAAAAGGTGTAATAAGCGATATTGCAAGAAATTCAGTGGACGTAATAGCGGGAACAAACATAAAAGATGTAACGAAAGCGAACACAACAAATCCAGACGGTACAACAAAAACTACGTATACAATAAATGCTAAAGGAGCAAAAGTAGTAGCAGGAGATGGAGTGACAGTTGCGACAGGGACACCAGGTTCAGACAATGTTACAGATTATACAGTATCAGTAAAGAATACGACATTGACAGCAGCACCAGGCTCAACGACGGTAACAGCAGGAGATAATAATAGTTATGCGAAAGCAGGAGATGTAGCTACAGCGATAACAAATGTAGGGAAAGCATCAAAAACGACAGTAACTTCAAATGACAGTTCAGTAACTGTAGTTTCAAAGGTAGATTCAGGAGACGGACATGTAAATTATGATTTGTCGGTAGATACAAGCAAAGTAGCTGCGAATACAAACCTAACTTACAAGGCAAACAGCGGAACAGGTTTAACAACAACATTGGCAAACGGACTGGATTTTAAAGATGGAGATAATACGAAAGCAACAGTTGGACCGAATGGAGAAGTGAAATACAGCTTGAATCCGACAGTTACAGGAATTAACAGCATTACAACAAATGGAGGAAAAACAATAATAAACAACAGCGGAATAACAACACCAACAGTAACAGCTGACAAAGTAACAATCAATAATGCACCAACAGCAGGAACAGATGCGACAAATAAAGATTATGTAGACAGCACAAAAACAAAAGTAACATCAAATGATAATTCAGTAGTAGTGAATAAGACAACGAATGGGAATCAAGATGTATATGACTTGTCAGTTGATGTGACAAAACTGGATGCAGCAAATAAAAGTTTAAGTAACATTAATAATGCTGGAAAAGGTGTAATAAGCGATATTGCAAGAAATTCAGTGGACGTAATAGCGGGAACAAACATAAAAGATGTAACGAAAGCGAACACAACAAATCCAGACGGTACAACAAAAACTACGTATACAATAAATGCTAAAGGAGCAAAAGTAGTAGCAGGAGATGGAGTGACAGTTGCGACAGGGACACCAGGTTCAGACAATGTTACAGATTATACAGTATCAGTAAAGAATACGACATTGACAGCGGCACCAGGCTCAACGACAGTAACAGCAGGAGATAATAACAGTTATGCAAAAGCGGGAGATGTGGCGACAGCGATAACAAATGTAGGGAAAGCTGCAAAAACAGAAGTTAAATCATCAGACAGCTCAATAGGAGTGACATCAAGCACAGGAGCAAATGGTAACACAGTCTACGACATAAAAGTAGACACATCAGGAACGGTGACACCAGGAAATACCAAACTTGTGACAGGAGACACAGTAAATACTGCCATAAACAATGCGAAAACTGACTTAATTAACAACAATCCACTAACATTTGGAGGAGATAGCGGAACAGATGTAACAAGAAAATTAGGAGAAAAATTAAATGTAAAAGGTGGAGCGACAGGAGCAACAACAACAGGAAATATCGCAGTGAAAGCTGATGGTAACAATACCTTAAATATTGAACTGGCTAAAGACTTGACAGGACTGGACAGCATTACAACAAATGGAGGAAAAACAGTAATAAACAACAGCGGAATAACAACGCCAACAGTAACAGCTGACAAAGTAACAATCAATAATGCACCGACAGCAGGAACAGATGCGACAAATAAAGATTATGTAGACAGCACAAAAACAAAAGTGACATCAAATGATAACTCGGTTGTAGTAAATAAAACGACAAATGGAAATCAAGATGTCTATGATCTGTCAGTTGATGTGACAAAACTGGATGCGGCAAATAAAAGTTTAAGCAACATTAATAATGCTGGAAAAGGTGTAATAAGCGATATTGCAAGAAATTCAGTGGACGTAATAGCGGGAACAAACATAAAAGATGTAACGAAAGCGAACACAACAAATCCAGACGGTACAACAAAAACTACGTATACAATAAATGCTAAAGGAGCAAAAGTAGTAGCAGGAGATGGAGTGACAGTTGCGACAGGGACACCAGGTTCAGACAATGTTACAGATTATACAGTATCAGTAAAGAATACGACATTGACAGCGGCACCAGGCTCAACGACAGTAACAGCAGGAGACAATAACAGTTATGCAAAAGCAGGAGATGTGGCGACAGCGATAACAAATGTAGGAAAGGCATCGAAAACAACAGTAACTTCAAATGACAGTTCAGTAACTGTGGTTTCAAAGGTAGATTCAGGAGACGGACATATAAATTATGATTTATCAGTAGATACAAGTAAAGTAGCTGCAAATACGAACTTGACATACAAAGCGAATGGAGCAAATAATCAAACAACAACATTATCAAATGGTTTGGATTTTAAGGATGGAGACAATACGAAAGCGACAGTCGGACCAAATGGAGAAGTAAAATACAGCCTGAATCCAACAGTTACAGGAATCAATAGCATTACGACAAATGGTGGAGGAACGACAATAAATAATGGAGGAATAACAACTCCAACATTGACATTGACAAATTCGGCACCAATAACTTCTTCTAAAGGAGGAAATGCAACTGTACCTGCAGGAAATGGTAATCAGGCAGTAACGGCTCAAACAGTAGCAGATGCGATAAACGCATTAGGAAATAACACAATCAATTTAAAAGCTGCTGATGGAACAGTGACAGGAAAACAAAACTTGAATAAAGATGGCGGATTAGAATTTGAAATAACAGGAAGTAATGGAATATCGACAACAGCGACAGGAAATAAAGTAAATGTGACAATTGCACAGTCAGGATTGACAACGACAACATCGCCAACAGGATCAGCAGTAGTAACTCCAACAACAGGAGGAAATACATACGCAACAGCAGGAGATGTAGCAACTGCAATTCAAAATGCAGTAAATAATTCAGGATGGAATGTGATAGCAGGAAGCACAGGATCAGGAACAACATCAGGAACAGTAGCAAACGAACTGATAAAACCTGGAAATACGGTAACATTGAAAGCAGGAAACAACTTGAATGTAGATCAGGCAAATGGAGCGTTTACATATAGCCTAAAAGATGATATTTCATTGAATAGTGTAACAACAGGAGATACAAAAATTTCGAATGGAGGAGTAACAATTACAAATCCAGCAGGAAACCCTGTAACATTAGGACCGACAGGACTGAATAACGGAGGAAATACAATAACTAATGTGGCACCAGGAACTAATGATACAGATGCGGCAAATTACGGACAAGTAAAAGCAGCTAAGACAGAAGTAATAGCAGGAACTAATACAAATGTCCATACTACAACAGGTTCAGATGG